>NZ_SRLV01000007.1:0-158362 GCF_006518205.1 Myxococcus sp. CA005
ACCCCGGCCCGCCCTTGTCCAGTACGAATACGCGACTGAAGTCCGCGCCCGCGTCCGACGAGTTCCCGGATGACGCCGCGCTCCCGCCGTCCGAGCGGACAGGCACCCAGGAAGTCACCAGTGCGCGGGAGTCCACCGCCACGCGCCTGACGGGCCCGTTGGGGCTGGCGGAGGGCGGCACCCGCACCCTCATCGCGCCACTGGAGGCGGGCGAGCTGCCCAACGTGGCCCAGATCAAGGGCCTGCGGCTGGACCAGATTCTTCTGCTCACCACCGGCGTCCTGGTGGTGCTCATCGTGGGCTTGCTGGCGGCGCTGTCGGTGGCCTCCACCAAGTCCCAGTTCGAGGAGACGGCGCTCGTCTCCAAGGAGCGCATCCAGGAGCAGGCGCGCGAGCTGGGCCAGACGGTGGGGCAGACCATCGCGCTCACCTCCGCCACCAACCTGCGCGACAACAACTACGCCTTCCTCGAAGAGGTGGCGGGCTCCATCGTCAAGACGAACCCGAACATCCTCCGGGTGCAGATTTTCGACCCGGACGGAGTCCGGATGGCGGACAGCGAAGGCGCCAGCGAGGACAAGGAGGACGTCGCGCCGGTCCGCCGCGCCGAGCGCCGGCTGGTGAGCGCTTTCTACCGGGGGCAGCCCATCTCCGAAATCCAGGAGCCCATCGACTACGGCTCCAGCAGCGGCAAGGGGCTGGTCGTCATCAGCTACTCGCTGGGCGGGCTGCAGCAGCAGCTGGCGTCGCTGGAGCAGGACAAGCGCGCCACGGTGCGCGCCACCACGCTGCGCATGCTGGGGCTGGGGCTGGGCTTCGTGGTGCTGGCGGGCGTGCTGGTGGCCTACCAGAGCCGGCGCATCACCCGGCCGCTGGGCATGCTGACCGGCAAGGTGATGCAACTGGCCGCCGGCAACCTGAGCGCGCGGGCGGGAACGGCGCAGGGCGCGGGCCGCGAGGTGGTGACGCTGGGCGTGGTGTTCAACCACATGGCCGAGCGCATCAAGGTGCTGCTGGAGGACGTGCGGGCCAAGGCGCAGTTGGAGCGAGAGGTGTCGCTCGCGCGCACCGTGCAGGAGACGCTGCTGCCGGGGCGCGAGGGCGTGCAGGTGGGGCCGCTGCGCATCGCCGGCCTGGTCGTCACCGCGGATGCGTGCGGCGGCGACTGGTGGTTCCGGGCCGCGCTGGATGACCGGCGCATCGTCATTGGCATTGGCGACGTGACGGGCCACGGCCTGTCCACGTCGCTGGTGGCCACCAGCGCCACCAGTGGCTTCGCCTCGGCGATGACGCTGCGCGAGCCGTCGCAGGTCAACGCGCAGATGCTCATCACCGCCCTCAACGTGACGCTGGCCAACGTGGGCCGCGGTGAGCACCAGATGTCCAGCGCGCTGGCCGTCATCGACGTGTCCAACGGCTACATCGACTACGCGGCGGGCGCGCACCCCAGTCCGCTGGTGTTCAACAAGCGCAGCGGTCAGATTGCATCGCTGCCCGCGCGCGGCCCGCTGCTGGGCGCCTCCGTCGAATCCCAGTTCACCTCGCGCCAGGCCCAGCTGCGGCCAGGGGACGTGGTGGTCTGGTACACGGACGGCCTCACCGAGGCGCGCGACAACGCGGGCAAGCTCTACGGCACCCAGCGTCTGGCCGCCGCGGTCCAGGCGCACGCCCACCTGTCCGCGGAGGCGCTGCGTGACGCGGTGCTGGCGGACGCTCGCGCCTTCAGCGCCGGCCAGCCGCAGCGGGACGACATCACCGTCGTCGTGGCCGAGTTCAGCCCCGCCGCCTGACTTCCTTCTGGGACTCCACACGCATGCGACGCTCCCCACGACATCCCCGGTCGCGCCGTCTCACGCCGGCGCTCGCGCTGCTGACCACCCTGTGCGGCCCGCCCGCGCTGGCCCAGTACCGCCCGCCGCCCATGTCCGAATCCCAGCGGCTGGTGCGGGACGGCGAGGCGGCGCAGGTGGCCGCCAGCGCCGCCAGCGCCTCGGGTGACAAGAAGGAGGCCGAGGAGAAGTACCGCAAGGCCCTGGCCCTCTTCGAACAGGCACTGACCGCCGAGCCTGGCTCCGTGGCCGCCGCCGCCGGCCTGGGTGCCAGCGCCAACGCGCTCAATGACTGGCAGCGCACCGTGGACCGGGTGCAGCCGGTGCTGACGGCGAACCCCTCGGAGCTGGCCCTGGCCTATCCGGTGAGCGTGGCGTACTTCAAGCTGCGCCGCTTCCCGGAGGCCGTGCCGCTGATGGAGCGGGTGGCCACGGCCGACAAGGCCGAACACCTCATCGTTCATTACTACCTGGCCAGCTACTACCTCTACGTCCAGCAGGGAGACGCGGCGGCCACGCGGCTGAAGCGCTACCTGGCGCTGCGTCCGCAGGCCCTGGCACCCAACGACTTCCAGATTCACGAGCTGCTGGGTCGCGCCCATGTGCTGCGCGGGGATGCCGCGGCGGCGCGCGCGTCCTTCCAGCAGGCGCAGGCGGGCCGGCCAGAGTCGCCGTCGGTGCAACTGGGCCTGGCGCAGGTGCTGGAGCTGGAGGGCAGGGCCGTGGAGGCGCGCACGTTGCTGGAGGGCGTCACCACGCGCTTCCCGCAGGCGGGTGATGCGCGCGAGAAGCTGGCCCGTCTGTACCTGGGCGCGGGGGACGTCGCGAAGGCGGACACGCAGGCCCAGGCGGTGATGAAGCTGGGCAGCTCACCCGCGGCGCACCTGCTGCTGGGTGACGTGCGCTTCGCCCAGAAGAACGCGGCCGCCGCGGAGGCGGAGTATCGCAAGGTGCTCCAGCTCCAGCCGGGCCTGGTGCTGGGGCAGATGGCGGTGGGCAAGGCGCTCCAGGCACAGGGCCGGCACGAGGAGGCCATCCAGTTCCTGGAGGGCGCGGTGCGCGCGGGCGCCAACAGCCTGGAGCTGTGGGCCAACCTGGGCTCGGTGAATCGCCGCGCGGGCCGCTTCCAGCGCGCGGTGGAGGTGCACCGGCGCGTGGTGGAGATGGCGCCGCGTCAGGCCCTGGGCTACGTGCTGCTGGGCGCGGACCACTTCGCCACCGGCCAGTGGGACCAGGCCATCGAGGACTACGCCAACGCGCTGCAGGTGGAGCCGGAACACGCCGGGGCGAAGCAGTGGCTGGCCCGGGCCCTGGCGCACCGGGCGCGGGACAGGGCGGGCACGGGACGGCTGGAGGACGCCGTCCGGGATTTGCGCCGCGCGTACGACCTGGACCGGGGCGCACCCATGGCGCGCCGGCTGGGCGCCTCGCTGCTGGAGACGCGCGCCTACGCGGACGCGCGCAAGGTGATGGAGCAGGGCGTGATGCTGCCGGGCGCCGCGTGGCGTGACAGCTTGCTGCTGGGGTACGCGCGGCTGGCCACGAACGATGCCCAGGCGGCGCTGGAGGCCTTCAACCGCGCGGCCGCCCAGACGGAGGAGCCCGACGAACAGGCGGAGGCCTCCGTCGGCGCCGCGCTGGCCGAGGTGGAGCTGGGGCAGGTGGACGCGGCGGTGCAGCGCCTCACCGCGGTGGGCCCGTCGCGCGCCGCGGCGCAGGTGGCGGGCGCCAACCTTCCGCGCGTGCTGGTGCGCCGGGCGCTGGTGCGCCTGGAGGCCGGAGATGCCGACGCCGCCGAGCGGGATTTGGACTTGGTGGACAAGCTGGGCACGGGCAACCGCAAGGAGCTGGTGCGGCTGGCCCAGTTCGTCCGCGGCCTGGCGCGCGCGGAGTCGGGGCGCCACGCGGAGGCGAGCGCGGCCATCACCAAGGCCCTTGCGTCCACGCAGCCCTGGGCCTGGCCCAACACGCGCGCGCTGGCCACCGCCTTCGTGCTCTACAAGAAGGGGCAGGTGCCCGCCGCGCGCAAGCAGTTGACCGCGGCGGCGAAGAAGCCGATGCCCGGACAGCCCAAGTGGCTGACGGCGATGACGGGCGCGCTCCACCGCCGCGAGGCATCCCAGGCGTACAATGCCGGCAACATGAGGGCGGCGGAGAAGGCCTTCAAGGCCGCGCTCGCCGGCAATCCGGACGACACGCAGGTGCAGCACAACCTGGCCTGCGTCGACTGGCGCAAGGGCCGCACGACAGACGCCGTGGAGACGTGGCGCCGGCTGGAGTCGAGCGTGCCGGTGGCCGCGCTCAACCTGGGCATCGACGCGCAGGAGCGCCGCAAGGACGCGGGTGAGGCCGTGGAGGCATGGCGCCGCTACCTGGCCGGCGGCAGCGGCCCGCGCATGGCGCAGGTGCGTGAGTGGAAGGAACGCCTGCAGAGTCTGCACGGCCTGGCCGAGCCCGCCGCGGGCGCGCCCGCGGACGCCACCGTGGAGGAGACCCCATGAAGACGTCACCTCGCTTCCTCCTGGCTGGCCTCGTGCTGGCCTGCACCCTGACGGCCAGTTCCGCGCTCGCGGCGCCGAAGAAGGCCACGCTGGGGGTGTTCCTCGCCACCACGCTCGCCGATGGCCAGGAGCGCTTCGAGTACGCGGAGGCCCTGGCCGCCCGGCTGACGGAGACCCTGGACACGCCCGTGGCCGCCAAGAGCTTCGGCCGCTACGAGGACTTCTCCCGCGCGGTGGCGGGCGGGATGGTGGACTTCGCGGTGGTGGATGCGTGGGCCGCGGTGCAGTTGGGCGCGAAGGCGAAGCCGGTGGCCTGGGCCTCACGCGCGGGTGACACGCAGCAGCGTTGGGCCATTGTCGCGTTGCAGCGCGGCGTGGTGAAGGACCTCGCCGGCAAGCGCCTGGCGCACGTGAAGGGCGCGGGCCCGGCGGACCCGAAGTTCGTCACCCACGTCGTGCTCGGTGGCGACCTGGACGCCCAGAAGCACTTCAAGCTGGCCCCCGTGCCGAACGTGGAGTCCGCGCTGAAGATGCTGGAGGCCAAGGGCGCGGAGGCGGCGCTCGTCCCGCTGGCGCACGTGCCCAAGGGCAAGGATGTGCGCGTGCTCTTCCGCAGTGGCCGGGTGCCGGGTGCCGTGCTGGTGGACCTGCGCAACCACGAGGCCGCGCTCACCGGCGCGCTGGGGAAGGTGGGCGCGGTGGCGCCCTTCGATGCCTTCGCGCGGCTCCAGGACAAGGACTTCGACGAGTTCAGCAAGCTCGTCACGCGTGGCCCGCCGCGGCGTCAGCCGGTGCTGGCGGAAGGGGCCGAGCTTCACGTGGAGGCCGAGGTGCTGGTGCGCTCGGAGGAGCTGGGCCCCGCGCTTCCGTCCTTCGTTGGAGACCTCGCCGTCTCCGCGGAACAGCCGGACGACTGAACCTTTCCCGAGTTTCTAGAGAATGAGAGCCAGCGACTTGGCCCGGCGTTGTCTCTGGGGTAGCTTGAAAATGATGGCGTTGGTGTCCAGCCGAGAAACCGCGTTCCCCCGGACGCAAGCGCTGGCGCCGAGCCCGTCTCCGGGTCGTACGTACAGGACCTCGGGTGTCCATGCTCCACCCTTGGATGTGAGAACGATGCACTCGACTCTGTTCGGTGAGCCGCGGCTGGGCGCGGCGAAGGCGGTTGCCGGTCGCCGCGCCCTGCGCGCCGGCCTGCCTCTTTCCATCATGCTGTGCGTGCTGTCCCTCGCCGTCCCTTCGAGCGCGGCAGCGCAGGAGGCCGCGGAGGCGGAGGCTCCCGCCAAGGTGAAACGCCGGAAGCGGGTGGTGAAGCCCGCGGCCCCCGCGCGTCCCGCCGCGAAGACGGCGAAGAAGCCGAAGAAGCCCGTGAAGCCGCCCATCGAGGACGCGGATGAGCCGGAGATTCCCGTCCTGGGTGGCGGGCCTGCCACGGATGATCCGTCGCCCGCGAGCGCGCCGGCACCCGTGCCCACGCCGCCCTCCGCCGCGCCCCTGACGCCGGCCACGCCCCTGACGGCCGAGCCTGCCTCACCGCAGGCGCTGCCGCCGGTCGGCGCGGACTTCAACCCGCCGGACGCGCCGACGCATCTCTCGCCGGCCACCGCGACGCTGCCCGCGCACCAGCCCGCGCCCTCGTCGAACATTCCCATCAGCGCGCCCTTCGCGGAGCCGACCCTGGATCGCCCCTTGCCGCCGCAGTCCGGGCTCGCGGGCCTGGGGACGGACCCGCTGGACGGCGCCGACGCGCTGGAGGAGTCCGTCAACCGCGTGCTGAGCGAGGCGGTGGTGACCACCGCCGGCAAGCGCAACCAGCGCATCTCCGACGTGCCCCTCACGGTGTCCTGGATTCCGGCCGACGAGTTGGAAGGCACTGGCCAGTTCACGCTGTGCGAGGCCATCCAGTACTTCCCCGGCATGGAGTGCCGCCGGGGCTCCATGCGCAAGGCGGCGGTGAGCGCGCGCGGCCTGGGCTCCAACTACCTGTCCAACCGCCTGTTGCTGCTCCAGGACGGCCGTCCGCTGACGGACCCGTGGACGGGCCAGTTCTACGGGGACGAAACCACGCCGCTCACCAACCTCAAGCAGGTGGAGGTCATCCGCGGCCCGGGTTCCTCGCTGTACGGCTCCAACGCCTTCAGCGGCGTCATCAACGTCATCCAGCGCCAGCCGTCGGACCTCATCGAGAAGGGCAAGAACGTGGGCGCCGAGGCCCGGGTGCTGGCGGGCCAGGACCAGACGTGGCGTCTGCATGGCACCGTGGCGGGCCGTGGTGGTCCGGTGGAGGCGCTGCTGGGCTACTACGGCTTCGGCTCGGACGGCCCGCAGCTCTTCAACGACCCGCGCGTGGGCCGGGTGGACACCAACCAGGACTCACTGGTTCACCAGGTCAACGGCAAGGTGCGCATCGGGCCCCTGGCGCTGGACGCGGACTTCACGGACGCGGAGATTGGCCGCCCGGGTGGCACGCACATCTCCACCGTGGGCAACTGCGGCCGCTGCCACTACACGCCGAACGACTCCGAGTCGGTGCAGAACTTCAACGCGTCCGCGCAGGTGGACCAGCAAGTCACCGATAACCTGCGCCTCTTCGGCCAGGCGTACGGCCTCTTCAAGCGCCGCGACGTGTTGATGGAGAACGCCTTCGGCGGCGACCCCACCCGTGCGCTGGGCAAGCGGCGCCGGCTGGGCGGCGAGGCGCGCGCGCTGTGGACGATGGGCGACCTCAACGTCACCTTCGGTGGTGACTTGAAGGCGGACGCCGTCAACGTGCCCAACGTCCTGCCCGAGCTGAGCATGGACGACACGCGGCAGACCATCCTGGGCGGCTTCGTGGACGCGGAGTACCGCCTCTTCAACCGGCTGGTGTTCGGCGCGGGTGCCCGTTACGACCGCTACCAGATTCCGGAGCGGGTCTGGCAGAACCGCACGGACCAGGTTTCGCCGCGCGCCAGCGTCGTGTTCCACGCGGTGCCGGAGTTGCTGACGTTGCGCACCAACTACGGCCGCGCCTTCCGTGCGCCCACGTTGGCGGAGCTGGCCATCAACCAGCAGATGTACGCGGCCACACTGGTGGGCAACTCCAACCTTCGCGCGGAGACGCTGGACACCATCGAGGCATCGGTGGATTTCTGGCCTTTCGATCGGAGGGTGCGCCTGACGGGTACGGGCTTCTACAATCTGGCGAAGAACTTCATCAACCAGCAGCTCGTCTTCGGCTCTGTGTCGCAGTTCCAGAACCTGGGCGACGCGCGGGTGGCGGGCTTCGAGCTGGAAGCGGCCGCGCAGATTCCGTCCATCAACTCGTCCTTCGACATCGCGTACCAGTTCCTCGACGCCAAGGCGCTGCCGTACGACGACGGCCCTCAGTCACCGCTGGACTACGCGCCGGCCCATCGCATCTACGCGCGTGGCCGGACCAACATCGGCAAGGTCGCCTTCGTGGAGCTGTACGCGCTGCTGGTGGGCTCACGTTATGACCCGGGCTTCGAGGTGGACGAGACGACGGGCCTGCCCACCACCCGCGTGCAGCTGCCCAGCTACGTCACGGCCAGCGCGCGTGTGGGCTTCAACGTCTACGACGGCATCTCCGTGTCGTTCCTCGGCTCCAACCTCTTCAACGCGAAGTACGAGGAGTCCCACGGCTTCCCAGCACCGCCCCAGTCGTTCTTCAGCGAAGTCAAGGTTCGATACTAGCCCTTGAGTACCGCCCCCCACCTGGAGGCCGGCGGCCTCCTGTTGATTGCAGACGAGTCGCTTTCTCCGGTGCTGGTGGAGCAGGCGGCTCCCGTCCTCGCACAGGGCGGCATGGCGCTGTGCCAGGGGCCAGGGTCGCCTTCGGGGCCCCGGCGCCTGGTGCTCTTCGACGGGAAGCTGACGCCCGCGCATGCGGAGGCGCTGCGCGGCGAGCCGCCCGCGCTGCTGCTGGCGACACGGGCCTCCGACGGACGCCCCTCCCCGTGGGAGACGCGCCTGTTGGGGGACCTGCTTCGCGGCGCGCCGTTGCTGCCCGCGGGGGCATCGCGGCACCGGCTTCAGTCGGTGGCGGACATCAACGCCACCGGTGAGGCCGCCGCGCAGGCCGTCACCCAGGCGCGGGGTTCGCGCACGGCGGCGGCGCTGGTGGGCGACGTGGTGCACGAACTGGCGGCCAACGCGATGTGGGACGCGCCGGTGGATGCGCAGGGCCAGCACCGGTACGCGCACCGCCGCTCCGAGGTCCGAGAGGTGGCGCCGGAGGACGCGTGCGAGCTGTCCTTCGTGGTGGAAGAGGGCCGCATGTGGTTGGAAGTCGTGGACCGCTTCGGTGGTCTGCGTCCGGGGCCCTTCGCCCGGGCGCTGGGAGGGTGGGGCGGGCGCGTCCAGGTGGATGCGTCCGGAGGAGGGGCGGGGCTGGGACTGCGGCGCATCCTGGAGCACAGCGATGTGGTGGCCGTCCGTGTGGCCGCTGGCCGTGAGTCACGAGTCCTGTGCGTGGTGGACCTGGGGGAGGCCCGCCGCCGCGCCACACAACCCAAGTCGCTGCTGTTCTGTCTTCAATGAGGTCAGGGCCGGTGGATAGCCAGGTTTCCAACGCCATCATCAGCCGGCTCCGCGTGGGGACGATTACCCACGTCCGGATTTCCGGCGTCATCGACGAAACATTCCCACTGACGTCCGCCAGCCCGGAGATGAGCGGGCTGCTGGTGGTGGACCTGGGGCAGGTGGAGCGCATCAGCTCCTTCGGCGTGCGGCGGTGGATTGAGTTCGCCGCCAAGCTGCCCCAGGGGGCCCTGGGCCTCTACGTGGTCCACGCGCCGCCCGTCATCGTGGACCAGCTCAACATGGTGGAGGGCTTCGCCGGCGTCGCCCGTGTCCTCTCCATGTTGGCGCCCTATACCTGCCGCGCCTGCAACGAGGACCGGCTGCGGCTGGTGAACCTGCTGGACGAGGCGCAGGTCATCTCCGAGGAACGTGCACCCGACCATTCCTGCCCCGTGTGTCAGGAGCCGCTGGAGTTCGCGGACCTGCCGGGCGAGTTCTTCGACTACGCGCGGCGGCAGCAGTTCGGTCAGGTGGACCCGGTCGTCATGCGCTACCTGCGCGCCAGCATGCCGGCGGAGCAGCCGGAGCTGTCGCAGCACCTGAAGATCATCCAGGACGACATCACGTACATCACCCTGGCCAGCGCGCTGAAGGGTGACCTCAACGTGCGCCGGCTGGCGTCGGGCCTGGAGGGCCGCGTCGGCTTCGACTTCAGCCACGTCAGCAAGGTGGAGCCGGAGGCCCTGCCGAAGCTGGAGCAGGTGCTGGAGACGGCGGCGCAGGGCGCGCACGTGGTGTTGTGCCGGGTGCCGCCGCCCGCGTTGGCGGTGCTGGCGCGCTCGGCCAAGGTGTTGCCGGTGCGGCTGGCCACGCTGTGGCTGCCGTGTGACTGCCGCAACTGCGGGCAGGTGAGCCACCAGCGCCTCCAAGCCGCGGACTACCTGGCCAGGCTGCGGGCGCAGGCGTCCGGCGTGGAGGTGCCGTGCCCCATCTGCGGCGGCAACGCGCGCGTCCCCCACATGCCCCAGCTCCAGGGGCTGCTGGCGCGGGTGCAGCTGACGGACCGGCCGCTGGAGGACCTGGAGGCGCTGGAGACTCGCGCCCTCAGTCAGTACCTCTTCGGCGCCACGAACATCGACCCGGCGGCCCGTCAGGGCGCGTCCACGGACATCTCCAACTCGCTGGGCAGCACCAAGCTGAACATCATCCGGCGGCTGGGACAGGGCGGCATGGCGGAGGTCTTCCTCGCCAAGCAGGTGGGCGTGAAGGGCTTCGAGAAGTTCGTGGTGATGAAGAAGATTCTCCCGCAGTTCGCGGAGAACCCCGAGTTCGTCGACATGCTCTTCGCGGAGGCCCGCGCCAACGCGCGGCTGACGCACCCGAACGTCGTGCAGACGTTCGACGTGGGTGTGTCCGACGGCGTCGCGTACATCCTCATGGAGTACGTGCGCGGGCCGGACCTGAAGAAGCTGGTCATCGAGCTGCGACGCAAGGGCCTGGCGCTCCCGCTGGAGCATGCGCTGCGCATCGTCGCGGACGTGGCCGCGGGCCTTCACTACGCCCATGCCTACGTGGACCCCGCGGGCACGCCGCACCCGGTGGTGCACCGGGACGTCAGCCCGCACAACGTCCTCATCTCGCTGGACGGCGCCATCAAGCTGAGTGACTTCGGCATCGCCAAGGTGGCGGGCGAGGAGCACACGCAGGCGGGCGTGCTGAAGGGGAAGATTTCGTACATCTCCCCGGAGGCTGCGTCCGGGCGCACGCTGGACGCGCGCAACGACGTGTTCGCGTTGGGCGTGGTGCTCTTCGAACTCCTCACTGGCTCGCTCCCATTTCGCAGGGACCACGACGCGGCGACGCTGCAAGCCATCGTCCGGGACCCCGCGCCAGTCCCTTCGCAGCTCAAGCCGAACATCCCGCAGGACGTCTCCGACCTCGTCCTCCGCGCGCTGGTGAAGGACCCGGCGCGCCGCACGCCGTCCGCCGCCGCGCTGCGCGAGGAAATCGAAGCGGTGATGGCGCATCACCGGCTCAACTCGTCGCCCGCGGCGGTGGCCCAATTCTTCCGGGACACGCTGGGCGACCGGCTGGTGGAGTTCGCGCCGTCCGCCGTCGGCGGAACGGGGAGCCACCCGCGTCCGGTGCCTTCGGGCAGTGGCAGCGGCAACATCGGCAGTGGGGAGATGGCCGCGCCCACGGATGGACGGACGCCCAGCCGGGGCAGTGTGCCCATGGCCGGAAGCCGTCCTGGGATGGGCGGCAGTGGCGGCATTCCTCGCCCTGGCCCACCGGTTCCCCCGCCGCCCCCGCCACGGCCCGTGGGCGTCGCCAGCGCGGCTGTGCGGCCTCCTGCGCCGCCTCCGGAGGACGACTCATTCCCCGGCATCTCCGTGTCCGAGGACGACGCGAACGACCGCACCGAGGTGGTGCCGCTCAACCTGGGCGCGCCGCCGCCTCGGACGGAAGCGCCGCCTCGGCCCGCTCCCGCGCCGCGTGCCTCTCAGCCACAGCCCGCCATGCCTGCGCCGCCGCCGCGTCCGTCCGGGCCGGTGCCAGGGCTGGGGCACGGGGCTCACGCCAGCGCGGCCCGTCCCGCCCAGCCGCCTCCGCCGCGGCCCGTTGCTCCCGCGAGCCGCGTTCCCGCGCCCGCGCCCGCGGAGAAACCGGCGGACAAACAGCCCCCTTGGAAGTTGCTGGGCATCGTCGGTGGCGGCGTCTTGGTGCTGGCCGTGGTGGCGGTGGTGATGACGCGCGATGGCGGCTCGAACTTCGTCAACGTGGGGCCCGGGGAGCACGTCTACGTCGGCGGCCTGCGTCACGAGGCGGGGACGGAGGTGCATGACCCGTCGGGTGGCCCGCTGCTCATCTCCACGGCGGTGGAGGGGAAGCTGCGGCGGTTCGGAACCACGCAGCAGCGCGAGGGCATCGACGTGCGCACGCTGGCGGACGCCTCGCCGGAGCCTGGTACCACGGGCCTGCTGAGCGTAACGGGCGCGGCCCCTGGCTGTGAGGTCCACGTCGGTGGCGCGTTGCTGCCGGGTGGAACGCCGCTGTTGAAGGCACGAATCGAAGCGGGCCGGGAGCTGGAAGTCCTGGTGCGCTGCCCCAGCGGCGTCAGCAAGCTGTGGGTGATGGCCGTGCCCGGACAGCAAATCGAAGTGAAGTCGCAACCGCGAAACTGAGCGGCGCGCTGCCGGGCGCCGAGCGGCGTCCCGGACGAAGGGTGCGAAACGCATGAAGGGCTGGACCCTCTTCCCTCACCTCGTGGTTCGCACCACGGGTTTTCCCTTCGATTGGCTGGAGCGGCTGGGGTGCCCGGAGGCCGCACGGGCCGCGCGCCAACTGGCCTCGGCGCGGCGGGAGCTGGAGGCGCTGAAAGCCCAGGGCCCTCGGGTGAAGCGGCCATCGCGCGCGGTGCTGTCGGCCCTGAAGGCCGGGCGCCCGGTGGACATCGAGGGAATGGAGTCTCCCGAGCTGTTCGCTGAATGGAACGACCGTGCCCGGGCCGCGCAGGAGGCGGAGGCCACCTTTCATGCGGCGATGAAGCAGGAGTCCCTGGCGGTGGAGGACGCGCTGAGGGCCCTGCGGCAGGAGCCGCGCTTCCTGGAGGCGGTGGCCAGCTCCAGCCCCCCCGTGGCGAGAGACCTGCTGGAGGGGCGAGACGGCGCGCGGTTGCGGCGGCAGGTGGCCAGCTACCTGCAACGCATGTGCGCGAAGAACGAGACGATGGGCTTCTTCGGTCCCATCAACTACGGCCGCGCGGACGCGGCGGCGCCGACGGGTGTGACGCTGCGTTGGTCCGGGCCGGAGGTGCTCACGGGGCGGAACACCTTCGCGGCGTCGTGGCTGGTGCAGGGACTGGTTCGCGCCATCGCCTTCGACCCCGAGGTCGCCGCGTGGCTGGTGCTGCGTCGCAAGGCCTTCGCGGAGGTGCCATCGCGCAAGACGCTGCCCGCGCCGGAGAGCGCGGAGGCGTTGCTGCCCCGGCTGGTGGAGGCGGTGGATGGAACGCGCACGCTCGCGGGGCTCGCATCATCGCTGGGCGTGGCCCCGGGCATGGCGCGCGAGGCTGCGCGGATGGGCTGCGAAAAGGGACTGCTGACGCATCAGCTCGAGGTGCCCGCGGCCACGCATCACCCGGTGGACGACCTGGCCGAGCGCGTTGCGGGCCTGCCGTGTTCCGCGGCCCGGCGGCACGTGGAGGGCTTGAGCGCGCTGCTGGCGTTGATGGCCGGGTATGGCGCCGCGGATGCCGCGGGGAAGATGGCGCTCCAGGCCGCCTTCGCGAAGCGCGCGAATGAGCAGTGGGGCGTGGCGCCGCCTTCCGAGCGTGGGCCCGCGTCGGAGTCGCACAACTTCTACCAGGACCGGTTGGCGCTCCGGGAGGAGTGCGGCGGTGACCTGCGGCTGGAGGCCGGAGGTGAGCGGGCGCGTGAGCTGGTGACGCGCCTGGAGCCCGCGCTGGCGTGGATGGGAGCGGCGGCGCGGCGGACCCGGGAGGCCGCTCGCACCACCGTGGCGGAGCTGGTGGGGGCGCGCACGGTGCCGTTCTGGAAGGTGGCGGCCGCGTACTCGGACCGGCCGGTGCCGTTGGATGGCTCGGTGGCGGAGGTGCTGGCTGGCGCAGTGGGAGACGCGTCCGCGCGCTGCGCGGACCTGGGCTTGGTGACGCCGCCGTCGCTGGACGGAGACGCGAAGGCGCTTTCGCTCGTGACGTCCATCGACCTGCTCGTGGGGGCCCGGGACGTGGAGGCCTGGAGCCGAGGTGAGTACGAGTTGGTGATGGGCGACGTGCACGACACGGCGCTGGTGTGGGGCTGGGCGCTCCAGTTCCACGAGGCGCGCGGCCGGGTGGAGAGCGCCATGGTGCGGGCGCTCGGCGCCTTGAGCAGGCCGGTGCCCCTGGTGACGGTGTTGGCGTCGCGGCGCACGGGCCTGCTTCCGTCGGAGTTCCCGGGGCCCGTGGTGGAGCTGGGCGGTGTCAGTGCCCGCGCCTCCGCGTGGCGGCTGCCGCTGGATGACCTGTTCGTGGAGAGTGATGGAACGCGGGCGCGGCTGGTGTCGAAGCGGCTGGGCTCCGAGGTGTGTCTCTACAACGGTGAGCTGGACAGTCTGGTGCACACCGCCTTCTCCCTGCCGCGCATCCGTCCGCTGCGCGTGTCGCTGGGCGAGCACACGCCTCGGTTGACCCTGGGCGGTGTCGTGGTGCAGCGCGAGCAGTGGCGGCTGTCGCAGGCGGAGCGGGAGGCGCTGCTCGCGGGCCGCGATGACTCGGCGAGACTTCGCGCGGCGGTGAGCGTGTGGAGCGAGCGCGGGATGCCGGACTGCGTCTTCGCGAAGTTCAAGGACGAGCGAAAGCCGGTGCTGGTGGACGTGCGCAGCCCGCCGCTGCTCCGCGTGTTCCTCAACCTGCTGGAGCAGAAGGAGGAGGTCATCCTGTCGGAGATGCTGCCCTCGCCGGACCAGCTCTGGCTGCGAAGTGCCTCGGGTGGGCGCCATACCGTGGAGCTCCGTTGCACGCTGATGTGGGGCTCGGAGTCCGCTGCCGGAGCGCGGGAATGAGGCTGCTCGTCCTGCCACCTCACCGCGACGTGACGCTCGTGCCAGAGGCGCCGGAAGGGTGGCAGTGTGTCGACGTGGCGCGCGACTTCTGCCGGCGCGTCTTCGCCCACGACGCGGTGGAGGCCGCCGCCGCCGCACGCGAGCGAGCGCCCGCGACCGCGCAGACGATGCGAGAGCTGCTGCTGTTGCGTGCCGCCCAGTCGCTGCATGCGCGTGCGGACTCGAGTGTGAGCACCCGCCTGCGAGCGCTGGGGGCGGTGCTCTCCGCCATTTCGGGGCCGCCCGACGGGGTGCACCTCCGGCTGGACGATGTGGAGCTGGAAGGCGGCACGACCGAGCGGAGCGCGGACGTCTTGCGCTCCTTGGACCAGCTCGCGTCGTATCGGGAGGACCTGACCCTCGCCGCTGCTCGCTTCGCTGAGGCCGAGCGCGTGCGGCTCTGGCTCGAACGCGACCTGCAACTGCCTGCCGCGGCCTGGCTGGCGCGGGCCTGTCCGGAGCAGGTGCCGCTCGAAGTCGCGGGGCCCTTCGCCTGGGCGCACCGGGCCGTCCTGGCTCAACTGTCCGTGTTCCAGCGCGCCAACTTCGTGGACGCGGCCCCACTTCGCTGGCGCGTGTCGCCCGGATTGGATGAGGCGGTTTCCACGTCACGCGTCTGGCTTTCCGAGGCGCTGGACGTGAGGGCCACCCCTCCGGACACGGTGCGCGCCCTCACGGGAGGCGCGGAGGCGTGGGCGGGGCATGTGTCGCTCGATTCGCTCCTGCATCCGGACGTGCTGGTGGAGAGCGGCTGCAAGGTGGCCGTCGTGGGGTTCTGCGCCGTGGACAGCGACGCCTGGCTCGACCCCTTGGGTGCGCGCGTCTCCCGAGAGGCGCTGGCTCAGGGCACTCGCCGGCTTCGGGACGCGGGGGTCCACCTCGTGGCGGAGTGGTGGATCGGCGCGCCCGGCGTCGACGAAGCGGACCTCGACGCGACGCTCGCTGTGCTGGACGCGGAGCCGGTGTTCGACACGCTCGCGGGAGTGCGTCCCTTCCACTGGCCGCGGATGCCTTCCGAAAGTGGCCGCCCGCTGCTGTGGCCAGACGTGAAAGTCGGCGCGCCTCCCGACGACCGGGACCTCGCGAGGAGCCGGCCCTTCGAGCACGCCCGTTCCATTGCCAGTGCCCGTGTTCCGCAGGTGCTTGCTGGACTCGCGACGCGGCTGCTCGCGCGAGGGCCGCTGAACCCGGGCCGGGTCGCCGCCGCGTGTCTTCCCGAGGTGTCTCGGCCCCGTGCAACGGACGTGAGCGCAGCGGCCATCCAGCTCGATGCGGACTGTGCATGGGTCCAGCTCCCGGCGGGGCTGGATGGTGCTCCGAAGCCGTCGTGGTTCGCGGCGAACCTCCGCACGGGCTCGGTGCTCGCGATGGACGCGCGGCTGGCGCCGAAGCTCGCCGGCCTCGTTCGGCCCATGGAAGTGGCCAGCGTGCTGGGGGCCGTTCCCCAGGCGCAGCGGGAGAAGCTGGTGGACACACTGGTGGCCAGGTCGGTGCTGACGAGGGTGAACGGATGAGCGAGCCCTGGACGTTGGGCGAGGTATTCGTGCTGCGGCACGCGGGCTTTCCCTTTGACTGGCTGGAGTCGCTGGGGATGTCTCAGGCGGTGCTGGATGACGTCGCCCGCTTGCTCGAGGCCGAGGACGCGCTCGTGGACGCCGTGCGCGCGGAGAAGGGCGCGTCCGGCGCGCAAGCCCTCCTCGATGCGCTGTCCCAGGGGCGGGAGCCCCGAATCGACGCACGGCTGGGGCCCTCGTGTCAGGACGCATGGGCTCGCTACCAGGAGCGTCGCGAGTCCGTTCAGGCGGGTTACACCGCGGAACGAAAGACACTGCGACGGCAACTGCGAGAGCGAGCCGCGGATCCCGCCATCCAGGAGGCCGTGTTCCTCTCCAGCCCGGCGATGTTCGACAACGTCTGGGTGCGCTACCTGCGCGGCGGGGAGCGGCCGGACACGTCCGATGCACGCCGGGTGGAGCGGCAGGTCTACACCTACCTCCAGCGCTTCTGCGCGAAGAACGAGACAACCAGCTTCTTCGGCCCCATTTCCTACGGCGAGCGAACCACCGAGGACGGCTACGACGTGCGCACGGTGCCCAGCGGAAACACGCGCCGCCGCACGTTCTTCTCCTTCTGGGCGGTGACGGAGCTGGCTCGCGCGGTGGGGCGGGAGCGCACGCTGCGCCCGCACCTGCCGCTGCGCCTCAATCCGCTCTTCACGGTGACACCGGGCCGCGCACGCTGCGAGCCGCTGAAGCTGGACGTCGCCTTGTCACCCGAGGCGGAGCATCTGCTCTCCGTGCTGCGCGAGCATCCCACACCCGCCGAGGCGGCCAGGGTGCTTGGCCTTCCCGTCGTGGACGTCGAGCGCCAGGCGCTGCCGCTCGTGAAGACCGCGTTGTTGCTCTGGGGCCTGCCGTTCCGGCCGAACGACTTCAGCACATTCGAGAGCGTGCGGGACGCGGTGGCGGCGCTCCCCGACCTGGAGGCGCGCACACGCTGGCTGGAGCGGTTTGAGACCCTGGCGCGTCTCAAGGCGGACTTCGAAAGTGGAGACCTGGCCCAGCGGCGCGAGCTGCTGCCGCGCCTGGAGGCTGCCTTCACGGAGGTCACGGGCAAGCCCGCGCGCCGAGGTGACGGACAGGTCTACGCGGACCGGCTCATCCTCTACGAGGAGGCGAGCTCGCCTTTCCGGCTGCGCTTCGGCGCGGCCTTCACCGCGGAGCTGGAGGCGGCGCTGACGGGCGCGCTGGAGCTGTCGGCCGCCTATGGCGAGAAGGTGCAACAGGGCTTCCGGGAGCAGGTCCGCGACGCACTGGGCCCGGATGCGGGCCCCATGGACCTGCTGGACTACGCCGTGCGGCTGCGGCCCGATGGCGTCACGGGCAGCCGCTTCTCGCCCGTGCCGCCGGTAATGCTGGAGTCCGAGGAGGGCCGCGCGCGGACGCTGCCCGTGGACTTCCTGGGCACGTCCACGCCGGGCGGGCGCTACGCCTTGCCGGACGTGTGCCTCGCCGCGAAGCCGGACGGAAGCGGCTTCGAGGTGATGCTGGCGCGGGTCCACCACCACCTGCTGCTGTGGAGCTGGCTGAGCGCGTTCCAGCCCGAGCGGGAGCGGTACGCCTCGGTGGCTTCGCGTTGGTTGGAACAGGACGCCGCGGCGCGGGGGCTCGTGGGGCTGGCCATCCGCAGGCGCAACAAGGGCTTCTACGTCTATCCGGGACGGCGGTTGGTGTACTCGGTGTCGGACGTGCTGGACGTGGACGAGGGGGCCCTGACGCCGGGGGACGTGAAGGTCCTTCCCACGCGTGAAGGCCCGGTGTTGGTGGACGGGCAGGGGGAGCGGCTGAGCCTGTACCTGCCGCTCGATGATTTCTCGTCCTATCCACCGTTCGCGGCGCTGGCGCATTCCCAGGTGCTGCACGCGCCGCTGCGGACGCAGGGCAGTCACCTGCCGCGGCTCAGCGTGGGTGGCGCGGTGTACCAGCGCGAGCGCTGGAACCTGGCGGCGGAGCGGCTGGGAAGGCCCGCGGGCTTCGAGCTCTTCCTCGCCGTGCAGCGGGAGCGGCGCGCGGGTGGGTGGCCTCGCTTCGTGTTCATGCGCAGCTCGAAGGAGCGCAAGCCGTACCTCATCGACACCGCGAGCCCCTTCGCCGTGGACCTGCTGTCACATCTGGCTCGGGACGCGGAGCGCCTGTCCGTGGAGGAGATGTACCCGGCACCGGAGCAGCTCTGGCTGAAGGACGCGCGGGGCCGCTACACCTGCGAGCTGCGGATGCAGTTCACCCGCTGGAGCGAAGTACCGGCCTGACGCCCTTTGACAACCGGGGCGCATCGGTTACCAGAATGGTCCCTTCCCCGGCCTGGAGGTGCTTCCCGCCTTGCCAGGATTTCGGGTCCTTTTGAGGAGACAGTCAATGTCCGGTGAAAACGTCGTCGCTCCCCCCGTCAAGAAGCTGAAGCGGCCGGTGGAGGAGGTTCGCGCGGAGCTGCTGGCCGACGCGGACGTGAAGGAGCAGGCCCGTCTGCTCAAGGTGCCCGTCGAGGAGTACGTCGAGAAAATCATCGACTATGCCCTCAACCCGGAGAAGCCACCCCAGATCGAGATCGTCCCCGACGAGGAGCTGAAGGCCAAGGACCCCAACGTGCCCACCATCGAGGAGCTTCAGGGGCACCTGCAGGACATCGTCGACGGCCGCGTCGTCATCAGCCGGGCGCATCAGCGGGACGGCTTCAGCGACCAGGACGCGGACGCTCGCTTCAAGTCGGCGCTCGCGTCCGACGCGGCGCAGACGGGCGCTCCCGAGAGCCGCAAGGGGACGTCCGCCAGCGATCTGCACGCCGCGGAGGGCAAGAAGCCTTCCACCGACAAGAATTGATCGGCGGTGGACCCGGCCCGGGGAGCATTTCCCGGAATCCTCGGTGCCTTGTCTCTGCGCTAAGTCCCTGAATTTAAATGGGCTTTTGGGTGGCGTCCGGTTTTTTCGGGTAACAGGGAAACAAATCTGCCCGTCTCCCGACAATTCTCACATCGGACGCACTTGATGGCTGCACCGCAGCCATCCTCTCAAGGGGAACTACCATGGGCGGTCTCAAGGGAATCGTTGGCAAGGTGCTGAACGTCGTCAAGCCGTTCGTGTCTGCGGTCAACCCGCTGCTGGGCGCGGCGATGGGCTTCGCCAGCGGCCTCATCCAGGGCAAGAACCCGCTCCAGGCGCTCATGGGCGCGGCGACGGACCTGATTCCGGGTGGCGGCGCCTTGAAGAACACAGTGGGCAAGTTCGCCAGCAAGTTCCTCATGGACGGCGCGGGCGGCAACAGCCTGCTGAGCGGCGCGCTGAATCTGGCCACGGGCAAGAGCAAGGTCACCGACGTGGTGGGCGACCTGCTGAAGAACACGGCGAAGACGGGCCTGAGCCAGCTGGGCATGAAGAACGCGGCCGAGCTGTCCGCGCAGCGCATGTCGCAGTTCCTGGTTTCGTAATAGCATCGCCGGATGACGCCCATCCTCTACGTTCCAGAGCTGCACTTCGCTCAAGTGCAGGAGTGGCTGCAGTTCTGGAACGATGCCGTCACGCCAGAGACGCTTCCTCAGACGGGCTTCATCATTCCTGGCAAGGCGGCGGGGTTTCTCTACCGGACCGACAGCTCGCTGGCCATGATTGAAACCCTGGTGGCCGCGCCGGGGCTGTCCAAGGAAGAGCGAAGCGCCGCCGTTGACCTCGTGGTGGCCGCCATCAGTGAGGAGTCCACGAGGCTCGGGTTCCAAGTGCTGGTGGGCTACACCCAGTTGGACGCGGTGGTGAAGCGCGCCGAGCGGCACGGCTTCATCTACGTGGATGGTGGCTTTCACGTCATCGCCAAGCGTCTCAGGTGAAATGAAGCCTGGAGCCGACATCTTGATTCTCGGAGCCGGTGTCGTGGGCCTTTCGGCCGCGCGCCGGCTTTCTGCTTTGGGCGCGAGCGTCACGGTGCTGGACGCCGTGGATCCGGGAGGCCGGGGCTCGCGCGCCGCCGCCGGAGTCGCCATTCCGTCCGTGCGGTTGTTCGATGACCCGGTGATGCTGGCGTTCGCCCGGGCAGGCCGCGGCACGTTGGCGGAGGACCTGGCCTCGCTTCCGGGTGGCGACCAGCTTCGCCGAGGCAACGGCATCCTCCGCGTCGTCGCGGACGCGAAGGCGCGCGATGCGCTGGCGGCGAAAGCGGTGGCGGACGCGGAAGGACTGGGCACCTGGCGGGACGCCGCGAGCCTGGTGTCGCTCGAGCCCGCGCTGGAAGGTACGCCGCTGTTCGGTGCCTTCGAGACGGACCAGGGCCACCTCGTGGACACGGATGGCTACGTCGACGCGCTCCTGAAGGCCGCTGCCCACGTGGGCGTGCGGTTGCGGCTGGGCGTGGCCGCGCGCTCCGTTTCCGAATCCTCCACGGGGGTCGAGGTCCAGACGGAAGGGGAGACGCTCCGGGCGGACCAGTTGCTCGTGTGCGCGGGGCCCTGGTCGGCGGGCGTGGAGGGGTTGCCTTCGCTGCCGTTGAAGCCCTTGCGTGGGCAGATGCTGGTGGTGCACCAGCCGGGATTGCACCTGACGCGCGTCGTCTCAGGGCCTTCGTACCTGGCGCCGTGGCGCTCGGGCGAAATCGTCGTGGGGGCGACGGAGGAGGACGCGGGCTTCGTGGAGCAGGTGACGCCCGCGGGCCTGCTGCACCTCAGTGCCACCGTCGCGAAGCTGGCGCCGCGACTGCGTGACGCCCGGTTCGTCCGCGCATGGGCGGGGCTTCGGGCCGCGACGCCGGATGGCCACCCGTACATCGGCCGTCATCCCGGCACCCGGCGCACCTACGTCGCCACGGGGCTGGGTGGCCAGGGCATCCTGACCGGTGCGCATACCGGTGCCTTGCTCGCGGAGCTCGTGGCGCACGGCCATTGCGCCGCCGCCGAGCCGTTCTCGCCCGCGCGTATCACCGACGGTTCTCCGCTCGCAACGCGCTGAGCAGGTGCTCGGCGCTCACGGATGCGCTGATGCGCGCCGGCGGGGCACACGCCCGGGGAAGGGCGCCCGCGCCCCAGCGGGACGTCAGTACAGGTTCACCGGGTCGAACGGGCGGTTGAGCTTCGTCCGGGCGCGAGGCAGCGCTTCGTGGACCGCCTTCGCATCTCCCTGTGCGAGCGCGGCCTTCAGCGCCTCCGTCTGCTTCGGCCACGTCGTGCTCGCCTCCGCGCACCGCACCGCCTCTGACCAGTCCGTGCGTCCAGCCGCCACGGCCTGTCCAGCCAGGCTCTCCGCCGTCTTCAGCGGGTCCCCAATGGCGCGCGCATGCTCCTCCGCGCGAGCGAACCAGTCCACGGCGACAGCGGGCTGCTGCTCGTCCAGGAACAAGCGTCCCAGCTCCGCGGCAATCACCTGCCGGTGGAACGAGTCACCCAGCGCATCGGCGTTGGCGAACGCCTCGGTGAAGTGGGCCACCGCCGCGTCACGCTCGCCAGCGGCCAGCTCCAGCCCCGCCAGGCGGTAGCGGTGGTGCTTGGCGAAGTTCACGCCCCAGCTCTCGCTGATCTTCTCGAACCGGCGCCACGTGGAGATGGCATCGCCGAACTGCCGCGCCGTCTCCTGCAGATAGCTGGCGTTGGAGATGAGGTTGATTTTCAGGTGCGTGGCGCTGGCGTCGTGCAGGTCCCCCACGCAGCGCATGGCCTGCTTCTCCTCCACCAACGCCATGTCCAGCTTGCGCTCCAGGAACCACGTCAGCGCGCAGACGTTGCGCAGCCAGCCCTCCTGGAGCGCCCGGTCCGGCGATGTGCTGCGCTCCAGCGCGGCCAGTCCCGCGGCCACCTCCGTCCGCGCGTTGGGAAGCTGTCCGAAGCGCTTCGTCAGGGTGAGCGCGCGGAACATGTGCAGCCGCGCCACCAGTTCAGGAGGAATCCGGCACGCCAGCCCTCGCCCGAATGCCTCCATCGCCGCGTCGTGCGCGCCGGTGTAGACATGGACCACGCCCATGCTGCGCGCGAACAGGGCCTTCAGCTCCTCGACGTCACCCAGGCTGGCGCGGTCAATCTCGATGGCGGGCGTGGCGAAGCCCGTGTCCAGCGTCTCCCAGGCCTGGACCACGCGAGACGCCAACGCCGCGTCCGTGTTCGCCGCCAGCACCGACAGCCCCTGCTCGGCGGCCAGCATGGCGCCTTCGTAGTTGGTGGTGAAGAAGCAGCTCCGGATGGCGAGGATGGCGGCGGCCACCCGTGTTTCGGGCGCCTGGGCCGCGTCCACGGCGACCTGGAGATAGCGCCCCTCCAGGTCCACCGGCGCTTCCAGCGCGCGCGATGACACCGGACCGGGCGTCGGCACGCGGGGCGCACGCATCCGGTCGCACAGCGCATCCAGGTAGGCCTGCCGCCGGGACTCGAAGGACTCCGCGCCATGGGGCCGGCGCACGTTCCACCCGGTGAACAACAGGGTGCCATGCAGCCCTTCCAAGCGGCTCCACTCGGCCGCCCGCATCACCGCGCGCAGGCTCACCAGGTCACATTCGCCCGCGCCATGGAGCACCAGGGGCCGGCCGCTGGCGCGCAGCGTCTCCACGATGGCCTTCGCGGCCACGTTGAGGACCCAGAACATCTGCTCCGACTCGCGGTGGAGGCGGCGCTCGGAGGGCGTCAGCGCCAGGTCACCGAGGTCCGGCACGCCGTCGATGGCGCCGGGAAACAGCCGGTTCCATTCGGAGGGATGGGCGCGGGACAGGGTGTGGACGACCTGGGGCGCGGCGGCTTCACACGCGCGAAGGACCTGTCTCAGCCCACCGAACGCGACAGGCAGGGCCACCCCCACGTCTACTTCGATGGCGTGCGAGGGCAGCGCGGCGGGCAGCGACGTCTCCACGGTGACAGCCAGCTCGCGGGGACGCGCGAAGGGGGGACTCACGGGAGGCTCCTCGGAGGGGCGCAAGGTGGGGGTGAGACACGACATCTGTCTCACGCGCATCTTCACACCCTCTCAGGAACTGAGCAATCTAGCCTGCCCGGAAAATATCAGGTGAAACGTCACTTTCTGGGCGGAGCCGGATGTGTCGAGCCCAGCACCTGGAGATCCGTTCCCAGCGGAGAACGGGAACGTCAGTCATGCGTGCCGATGTGCTGATCGCCGTGGTGAGCGCAAACCCAGTGGAAGGCGCAGGAGCAGGCCACGGCGCGGGCGCGGGTGCAGCACCGGCCGCCGAAGTGCTCAGGAAGTGCCGTGGCCTCGTCGTCCTCGGGAGGCTCTGGCAGGCACCGGGGCGCCGAGCGGCCGGAATCGGCGGGCTCATTGTCGCAGCAGCCGCGCTCCATGCAGCGGGGGCACAGGGACAGCTCGCAGTGGGCGCACCAGTCGAACACTTCACCGGCGCCTCCGCGGCGCTCACATCCTCCACAACTGTCGAACATGGACGACCTCCAGTCGCATGCCGATGAAGGTAGAGAGGGGGTCTGACAGGTGAAGCGTCCGATCCGTCACGCTCCACGTGTGAAGGCTTCCATCGGTGAACGCCCGGCGGGGGGGAATGTGGGGCAATGAACCGTCGTGAGAGGAATACGGCGCGCGGTTGGAACAAGCTGGAGGACGGGCCCGTCATACCGGGGGAAGGAGCAGAGCCCATGCGCAGGCCACGGCGGATCATCGGTGTCTTCGGTTCTGGCAAGGAGGACCACGCGGAGCGGGTCATCCCGCTGGTCCGGTGGATCGCCGAGGCGGGCTTCGACCTGCTCACGGGGGCGGGCAGCGGGGTGATGCGGACGGCGGCGGATGCCTTCGTCCAGGTGGCGTACCGGCACGGCATCTCCATTGGCATCGTCCCAGGCACGGTGGAGGGCGGCGAGTACCGGCCCCGTTCGGGCTACCCCAATCCCAACGTGGAGCTGCCCATCTACACGCATCTGCCGCTCAGCGGAGAGCAGGGGACGGAGCCGCTCAGCCGCAATCACATCAACGTGCTCACGCCGCACGCCCTGGTGTCACTGCCCGGGGGCGCGGGCACGGTGGCCGAGGCGGTCCTGGCCCTGCGTTATGGCAAGCCGGTCATCCTCTACGGACCGCCGGAGTCGTTCCGGCGCTTCCCAGCGGAGCTGGAGCGGACGGACTCACTGGAGCGGGTGGCCGAGTTCCTCCGGGCCGCGGTGCGTGATCCACTCCGCCTGGCCATGCCGTAGTCGCTGGAAAGCGTCTAGGATGATGCACTCGGGGGAACGTGCGGGGGCCACCCAGGCAGGGCGGGCCGCGTCGTCTCGAGTGCGCCATCATGATCAGTCCCGACCATCCGCTCGCCAGTTGGTTCCTCATCATCGCCGGGACGCTCTTCCTGGTCGTCTTCGCGATTCCCCTGCTGCTGATGCCCCTGACGTGGGCGCGCTGGTTCGGGTGGCGGCTGCCGGAGGGGAACAATCACCTCACGGTGTACTTCGGGCGCTGCCTTGGAGCGGTGGCGCTGGCCATCATCCTCACGGCGGCCCGTTTCGTGTCACGGCCAGGCCCCGCCATCTTCGACCTCATCGGCTGGGTGTGTGCGGGAATGGTGGTTGTCCACACCTGGGGCGCGCTGAAGAAGGCGCAGCCGGTGTCGGAGACGGTGGAGATTGGCTTCTATGCGGTGGTAGGCGTGCTGGCCATGTGGATCCGCTTCAACGCCTTGAGCTGAGCGCACGGCCATGTCTCCGGTGGACATCGACCCCATCCTCGCGACGCTGGCGCCCTACATCCCCGGCGCCGTGCTCCGGCGTCTGGAGCGCACGGAGGCGCACGCGCTGCCGCTCGTGGAGCCGGTGCGAGGCGCCATCCTGCTTCTGGACATCGCGGGCTTCACGCCCATCGTCGTCAGCCTGAGCGGCGCCGGGCCCCGGGGCATCGATGCGCTCCAGCGGCTCCTGACGAGCTACTACACGGAGATGATCGACGTCGTGAAGGACCACGGCGGCGACATCTACCAGTTCGCCGGTGACTCCATCCTGGCCTGCTTCGAGGTGGAGCCGGGCGTGGACGCCAGCGGCGCGGTGCAGCGCGCGGCCCGGTGTGCGTTGGACGTCCAGCAGCGGCTGTCCCGCTTCGCGCAGTTGGAGTTGCTGGGCCAGCGCTTCAGCGTGTCATCGCGCATCGGCATCGGGTTCGGCGAAGCCCACCGGGTGGTGTTAGGCGCCACGGGCATGTGGATGCACCCCGCGCTCATCGGCCAGCCGCTGGCGCAGGCGGTGGCGGCGGAGAAGCGGGCCACCGTGGGGGAGGTGCTGCTCAGCCCGGAGGCGTGGGCCCTGCTGCCGGAGCCGGCCCGTCAAGGCGAGACCCGCGGCAACGCGTACCGCCTGGCGCCCACCGTGCCGTTGCGCGTGCCTCCAGCGCCCGGCTTCGTGTTGCCCTCCGGGCCGGAGATGGTGGCCCGGTGCTCGCTGCTGCTGCACCCGGTGCTCTTCACGAAAATCACGACGGCGCACCAGGAGTTCAGCGGCGACTTCCGCGACGTCACCTGCTTCTTCCTCCGCTTCGACAGCCAGCGCGCGTCCGCGCGGCCGGAGGACTTCACCCGCGACCTGAACGCCTTCTACGAATACGTCCAGCGGGAGAGCGCGCACCACGGCGGCGTGTTGCTGATGACGGACTTCACCGACAAGGGGAACGTCCTCTACGTCATCTTCGGCGCGCCCACGGCCTTGCAGAGCAAGGAGGTGCTGGCCTGCCGGCTCGCGTGCAAGCTGATGCGGGAGCGGGAGTCCTTCCCCTTCGTCTCATCGCTGCAGATTGGCATCGCCACCGGTCCGGCCTATTTCGGCGACATGGGCTCTCCCTGGCGCAAGGGGTACTCCGCGCTCGGCGAAGTCGTGAACATGGCCGCCCGCCTGATGACGCACGGGCAGGGCAGCGGCATCCACATCGACGCGCAGACGGAGCGCAAGCTGCACCAGGGCGGCTTCGACACCGAGTTCGTGGAGGACGCGCGGCTCAAGGGCGTGTCACGCGCGGTGCCTGTCTACCGGCTGTCGGCGGAGGTGCGCCGCAGCCTGTTCCTCAAAGGGAAGGGCGACATCGTCGGCCGGCAGCGCGAGGTGGCGGCGCTGCGCCAGTCCGTCGACGAATCGCTGGAGGGCCACGGCCGCATCTGCGTGGTGTCGGGCGAAGCGGGCATCGGCAAGTCGCGGCTGGGCGCGAAGGTGGTGGAGGTGGCGGAGGCGCGGGGGGCCCACAGCCTCTACGGCATCTGCTACTCGTACGAGATGTTCACGCCCTTCTTCCCGTGGAAGGAGGTGCTGGTCCAACTCTTCGGACTGCACGAAGGCGACGACGTGGAGACGCAGCTGTCCCAGCTGCGCCAGGGCTTCGCGGGCCTGGAGGACACGGGGCCGGAATGGATCCCCGTGCTCGCGGGCATCCTGGGGTTGCCCGTGGAGGAGTCACCGCTCACGCGCGACCTGGATGCCCGGCGGAAGAACCAGAAGCTCTTCCAGATCATCCTCCAGCTCCTGGAGAAGGTGTCGCGCCAGACGCCGGTGCTGCTCTTCTTCGAGGACCTGCACTGGGCCGACAACATCTCCGTCGACCTCATCGAGTACGTCGCCGCGCGGCTGTCCCCGCTGCGGGTGACGCTGCTGGTGACGATGCGGCCGGGCGAGCACCTCAAGAGCCTCAAGGGGCTGCCCGGGCTGCGATGGTTGGACTTGTCCAGCCTGGATGACGAGGACACGCGGGCGCTGCTGCGGCTGCACCTGCGCATGGAGACGCCGGACACGGCGCTGGAGGACCTGCTGCTGGCCAAGGTGCAGGGCAACCCGTTCTTCACCGAGTCCATCGTCCAGGGGATGGTGGAGAAGGGCTATCTGGGACCGGTGGCGCCGGGCGCCGAGCGGTTGGAGCTCAAGCGCAGCCTCCAGGGGCTGGAGCTGCCGGACTCCATCCAGGACGTGGTGCTGGCGCGCATCGACCTGCTCACGGAGACGGAGAAGTTGGTGGTGCGCGTGGCCTCCGTGGTGGGCCGCATCTTCACGCTGGAGGCGGTGGCCGCGCTGGCGCCCGGCTCGGTGTCCCCGGAGCGGATTCGCGAGGCCATCGATACGCTGACGCGGCTGGGGCTCATCCTCCTGGAGTTGGAGGAGCCCTTCACCTGCATCTTCAAGCACATCGTCATCCGCGACGTGGCGTACACCACGCTGCTGGTGTCCGCGCGCGAGGACCTGCACCGGCGCATGGCGCGCTTCATCGAGGCCCGCGCCGGGGAGAACCCCGTCAAGTCGGCGGGCATCCTGGCCTACCACTCGCTGGCTGGAAATGACGAGGTGAAGGGCCTGGAGTACACATTGATGGCGGCGCGCAGCGCGCGCGAGCAGTACGCCAACGACGACGCCGTCCACCACTACAACCGGGCCATGGAGATTCTGGGCGGCACCGTGGCGTTGGACCCGGAGGAGGTCCTACGCAAGACGCACGTCGTGATGAAGGAACTGGCGGAGACCCTGCTCAACGCGGGCAACTACGCGGGTGCCATCCTCATGTTCGAGCAGTGCCTGGCGGACGAGGAGCAGGTGCCGCGCCGCGCGGAGATTCACCTGGGCCTGGGCCGGGCCCACCAGGAGAAGGGCGAGTCGAAGCGCGCCATCCAGGAGCTGGAGACGGCGCTGGAGCTCATGGGGCGCACGATGCCGCGGAGCATGGCGGCGCTGGTGCTGCGCTCGGTGCTGGCCATGGGGCTGCACCTGCTCTACGGCCTGTTCCCCTGGCTGGTGCGGCCACTGGGCGCGCGGCTGCCGCTGTACCTGAAGCAGTTGTCCACGCTCATCTCGCTCATCAAGATCTACTACTTCGCGGACATCGGGAAGCTCACCTGGGCCACGCTGGTGGCCACGACGATGGCGGAGCGCTCGCGCAGTGAGTACGGCCTGAGCCTGGCGACCAGCTACTACGGCTCACTGCTGTTCGGCTCGGGGATGGTGGGGCGCTCGGGGCACTGGTGTCAGCGCGCGCTGGAGCATGCGCGGCGCTCGCGGGATACGGCGGCGGAGGGCGTGGCGTTGAGCCGGCTGGCCACGCAGTCCATCTTCACCAACGAGCAGGCCCGCGCCACCGAGTACGGCGAGCAGGCGGTGTCGCTGCTGCGGCAGGTGGGGGACATGTGGGAGGTGCAGACGGGCCTGATGATGCTGGCCACCAGCCAGTTCCTGGCCTCGCGCTTCCAGGATGCGGAGCGTGCGTACCTCGAGATGGGCCGCGTGGGCGTGGAGCTCAACGCGCTGATGCACCAGGGCTGGTCCCACGCCTGGGTCCCCATGTGTCGCTACCTGCGAGGTGATGGGGATGTGGGGGAGCTGTGCGCGGAGCTGGAGGAAGGCCTGCGCATCAGTATCGACGTCCAGGACCTGGCCAATCAGTGCGCCAGCCTCAATCACCTGGTCAACGTGGCGGTGCGCGAGCACCAGGTGGAGGAAGCCGCGCTGATGGCGGTGCGCGCCGACGAGGCGCTGTGGCGCTACCACGTGCTGGTGCCCTTCCTCCAGATTGGTCTCGTGGACGCGGCGGAGGGCGCGCTCTTCGCGCTGGAGCAGGGCGCTGTCTCCGTGCCGCGCGAGCAACTGTGGGCCCTCTACCGTCGCTGCGCGCTCAAGGCGCGGGCGTTGGGGGCGCTCTATCCATACCTGCGCGGCCCGGCCATGCGGGTGATGGCGCGTGCGAAGGCGCTCAAGCGGGGCGCGAAGGCCGCGGAGCCGCTGTTCGACCGCGCGCTCGAGGTGCTGGAGGCCACGCCCAACCGCTGGGAGACGGGTGTGGCCTACCTGGATGCGGCGGCGGCGTTGCCTCACCGGCGCACGGCGTTGCTCGCCCGTGCGCGTGGCATCTTCACCGCCATCGACGCGCAGGCGGAGCTGCGGCGGGTGGAGCGGCTGGCGTCCGGTCCTCAGGATACGGCGCCGATGCTGGCGGCGGCGCTCACGTGAGCCGCTGCGGCTGAAGGCCAAGCTGGGCCATCTGCTGCGTGTCCCAGTACTCCAGGGCGTCCTGCCCGGCGATGTAGCGCCGTGCCGTGTTCTTCACCGGGTTTCGGATGCTCACGATTTCGGGCCCGGAGAAGAGGATGGTCTGCTTGTACCGGGGCATGTCGCTCATCGTGAGCTTGGACCAGTAGTGGCGGGCGATGTTGGGCAGGCTGCCGAGCTGCGCGCAGAGCCGGTGGAAGTGCTCCACCACCTCTGATGTGTCCAGGCTCTTGGGACGGTGGCAGAGCGTGTAGCCGTCGTAGTCGCGGCTCAAGGTGCCTGGCAGCAGGCGATTCTCTGCCTGGAGCTCGCGGAAGAAGGGCGTCTCCGGATAGGGGCAGACGATGCCCAGGAAGGTGACGGAGAAGTACTGGAGGTCGGAGAGGTACTCGGGGAGCTTCTCCAGGTACGCGTTGGTGTCTCCGTCCGAGCCCACGATGAGGCCGAAGGACAACAGGATGCCGGCGGAGAAGACGCGGCGGATGACGGCGTCCACTTCGCTCAGCTTGTTCTGGCCCTTGTTCATGGCCTTGATGGAGTCGGGGTTGAGGGACTCCAGGCCGGTGTAGACGTAGCGGCAGCCCGCCTTGGCCATCAGCTTCACCAGCGACTCGTCCTTGAGGACGTTGAAGGTGAGGGCGCAGCCCCACGTCTTCTTGAGCGGGATGAGGGCTTCGCACAGCTCGCGCAGGTATTTCGGTGAGCCACCGAGGTTGTTGTCGAGGAACACGAAGGCGTCATCCATCAGCCCCATGAAGTTGGGGTTCCAGTGCATGTGCTGCTGGATTTCGTCGATGACGTGGGCGACAGGGCGATAGCGGTAGCGCTCGTTGCCGGTGAGGACGCAGAAGTTGCAGGAGAAGGGGCAGCCGCGTGAGGCCTCGATACCGGGCAGGCGCAGCTTGTTGTGGGTGAAGTCGATGAGGTCGTAGCGGTAGGGCCGGATGGCGGCGGGGCCCAGCGGCGGGCGCTGGTAGCGCGGCTGGAGCTGGCCCTTCTCGAAGTCCTCGATGAGCGCGGGAACGTTGGCCTCGGGCTCGCCGGTGATGACGGCGTCGAAGTACTGCTGGGCGTCGTCCGGGAAGTAGCTGGCGTGGCGGCCGCCGGCGACCGTCGTCATGCCTCGCTGGCGGAAGAGGGTGGAGAGCACCTTGGTGTGCTCGTAGAAGGAGTGCAGGTAGGAGAAGAAGACGAGGTCCCAGTGGCGGTCCATCGGGATGTCGCGCTCCTTCTCGTTGAAGATCTCCACCTCCACGTGCGGCGGGCACAGGCCGGCGATGAGCTCCGGCACGGAGGACTGCATGATGGAGGGCTCTTTGAGGCGCAGCCGGGTGGGGTGCGTGTACGTGGCGATGACGGCAATCCGCATGCGATGACGTGGCTCCAAGACGAGGCGGCGTGGCCACGGTGCGGCAAGGAGCACTTGTCACATGGTTCGGCTCCCCCCGGCCTGGCCGTGAAAGCAGAATCCCCCCGTTTCAAGCTTCACGCAAAATGACAGCGGCTTGATGTCGGGGGCCGGCGACGCGGGCGATGCAGGGACGTCCACTCCACACCCCGCAACACGCGCTCAAGCGGAAGGATGAGACGGAGCCATCGCAAGTTCCAGACTGTCGTGTTTCGCGCGCGATTCATCGTGCATCCGGCTTCGTCACACCGTGTGCATGGAGTTTCAATGAGTGGGTCATTATCTAGTCAGGGTCCGCTTGCGCCCCCCGGCGCGCACCAGTTGTTCCCCGCCCCCCTCATCCGCCGAGCGCCCTCCCATGACTGTCAGCACCTGGAACATCGACGCTTCCCACTCGTCCGTCCTCTTCGTCGCGCGCCACATGGTGGTGGCGCGAGTCCACGGTCGCTTCGAGCGTTTCTCCGGAGTCCTCCGGGTGAATCCCGAGCAGCCCACTCAGGGTGAAGTCGAGATGTCCGTGGAAACGGCGAGCATCTACACGGGCTCGTCAGACCGGGACGCGCACCTGCGTTCACCGGACTTCCTCGACGCCGACGCCGCGCCCAAGCTCACCTTTCGCAGTACCAGGATTGAACCCGCGGGCGGTGCCAGCTTCCGGCTCCTGGGCGACCTCACCATCCGCAACGTCACGCAGCCGGTGGCCTTCGACGCCCGGCACATCGGCACGTCGAAGGACCCGTGGGGCAACTCGCGGCTCATCTACTCGGCGCGCACCACCGTCAACCGCACCGATTACGGCATCCGCTGGAACAAGACGCTCGACAATGGCGGCTGGCTCGTCAGCGAGAAGATCGACCTCGAGCTCGACATCCAGGCCATTCCCGCGACGGCCTGAGCCGGCCTCAGGGCGCGGGCAGGAAGTCCGCGAACACGGCGGCGTGGTCCGACCCGCCATAGCCGCCCCGTGGGTCCCTCGCCGCGCGGAACGAGCCGGGCACATACGTGCCCCCGCCGCGCGCCAGGTACAGGTGGTCAATGGCCTGGGTGTCGCCGTGGTAGGTGTACGTCCACGTCTCGCTGGCCGGCCGGTCGCTGGAGACGCGCAGCAGCGCGCCGTCGCGCTCCAGCGCGGTGATGGGCTCCGAGCCCGGTACGTCGTTGAGGTCGCCGCCAAGGACGACGAGCGCGTCTGGAGCCGCCTGGGCCGCGCCCGCGACGATGTCCCGCGTCGCCACGGCCTCGGCGAAGCGGCGCCCGGCGTCGTCATTGGACTTGGAGCGGAAGTGCGCGGAGAAGACGATGACCTTCTTCCCGTCCACGTCCAGGTGGACCTCCAGCAACTCGCGGGAGAACCGGGTGGCGGAGCCATCCGGGCGCCACAGCGTGCGTTCCCGATGCCCGCGGACGTCGGTGATGGGGTGAACAGAGAGGACGGCCACGTCCACGGACGCCGCGGCGCCCGTCTCGCCCAGCTCCGAATAGCCGAAGCGGGGGAGCCGTGACGTGAGCGCGTCGAGCGAGGCCTGGGTTTCCACCTCGGCCAACAGCACCACGTCGGCGTTCAGTCGCGAGATGGCGGACGCGAGCCGGTCCGCCTGGAGACCGAACTCGGAGGGAGTGGGCAGCGCCTCATAGTTGCTGCCGCCGCACGCATCGGAGTCGCACACCGTGTCAAAGAGCCGCTGCACGTTGAAGGTCGCGATGCGCACACTGCCTTCGAGCGCGGTGTCGGGCGGTTGCAGCGGTCCACAGGCAGCCCCGACACATGGTTCATTCGGCCCCGGTGGTGTTTCACGCCCCTCGCAGGCGGACAGCGACAAGAGGGCGGCCAGCAGGGCCGCGGCGCGGAGGCGCTTGCGGTCCCTCGACGCAGAGGGAAGGGGGCGTGACATGGGGCCGTGAGACTACCCCATCGCGGCCCTGGCGCGGGCAGGCAGGCAGGACGCTGCCGTCGCTAGGAGGCGTCCTAATCTCACGCGCATTGCTTACTGTTGAGCGTTACGACATGAAAACGCACGGCGGTGGGTTTCGAGATTACCGTACGGACAGTTCGTGCGGAGGGGAGTGCGCGGCATGGTGGTCGAGATTCTGATCGGCGCAGCGGTGATGACGCTCATCACCGTTATCTTCACTGGGCCCGGTATGTGGAGCTCCACCTGGGGCTACCGGAAGAGGGAGGGACAGGACGTGTCGAGGTCCTCCGGCGAGAAGAACAAGACGCCGTAGTCTCCCGCGGCCGGCGTCACTGGCAGATGCCGGGGCAGTCCGTTGCTCCCGAGCCAGGCGAGCAGGCATCCAGCGGGTCGTCCACGCACCGTGTCCCCGTCGACACGCAATCGCCATGGAACGCACCGCAGCATTCGACGTACCCCTGAGGCACGTCGCACGGCGTCGCGAAGCTCCGGCACTCCGCGTCGCCCGAGGCAGGCCGCGCGAACACCCGCACCTGTGCGCAAGCATCGCCGTCATCGTCGGAGGTTCCGCTGCAAGCCGTGAGGAGCAGCGGGGCCACGGCCGCGAGCGCGGCCTTCATGCGTCGGTTCATGTCCGCTTTCTGGCCAGGGCTGGCCCACGCGTCCAATCCCCCCGCACCCAAGGTGTCAGGAGGAAGAAACGCGGGGCGCGTGTCACTCCACCAACAGCCGCTTCACCGGTGCGGGGTCCACCGCGACCATCAGCGGCCGGGTGAAGTTGCTGAACGACACCAGTGCCTGACCGGGGGCCAACCGTGACACCCGGTTCCAGAGGCTCTCGTCGATGCTGCCCGCGGTTTTCTGCATGCGCGAGATGACCGAGCTGTCGGCGATCTTGTGGATGACGAAGTTGTTGATGAGGCCCAGCACCTCGTTGGGCAGGTGCTGTGGAAGCTGGGTGACGAAGACGAGCCCCATCCAGCGCTTGCGGCCCCGCTTGGCGATCTTCGCCACCTGCTCGAAGAGCACGGGCATCTGGGCAATTCGGTTCGCGGAGAGGAACTCGTGGGCCTCTTCGATGATGATGAGGACCGGCGTGACCGATTGGTCCTTCGCGTTGGCCCGCTCGTAGCGTCGCTCCTGCGCTTCCTGGAGGCCTCGCAGGATGTCTGCGATGACCAGGTTGTTGAGCTGCGGTGAGTCCGTGTCCGACAGGTCGATGACGGAGACGCGCCCGGGTGTGAGCATGGACTCATAGGCCACGCCTTGCTCGTTACCCACGTCGAAGATGCCCAGGCGCCGCAGCCGGTGGAGTTTGCTGGCCAGGGCCTTCCAACTGATTTCGTGCCGGCTGCTCTGGGCCATGACGCGCGCCATGACCCGGCCGAAGTTGCTCTTGAACTCGGTGCGGAGCATCAGTCCGCGCGATGGCGCCTTGGCCGTGACGTCCGGGTCGGCCTCCGCGTCGTCGTTCTCCTCGAGCAGGGACGCCTGCTTCCGAGGGGTGGCGCGTGACCTTCCACGCGTCTCCGATTTGCCTTCGTCACTGAGGCTGTAGATGTACGCGCTGACCACGTCCAGCACGTGGTCGATGGTCATGTGGGGAAAGCCCGTGGACAATTCGTCCACGTCGAGGACCTGGCGGCGCTCTTCTTCCGTCTGCGGGTAGATGTTGAAGTCTTCGAGCAAGAGCTTGGTGACGTCGTAGGCCTTGAGGAACCGCTCCTGCTGTGCGTCCGACATGTCGAGAATCTCCGCGAGCGCGTACGGAGACAGGCTGGAGAACTTGAGCGAGAAGGCGTGCTTGTTCCGGTGTCGCGGATTGAGGCTGTCGCGCCCGGTGAGGTGGTGGATGTGCAAGTCCTTGACGCCCTGCGGACGCTGGCCTCGCCGTTTGAGCGCCTCGAGCATGGCGGCATGGTCGGTGGGCTGGTCCACGTGCGTGTATTCACCCTCCACGTCGAAGACGATGGTCGCGATGCCATCCGCTTGGGCTCGGTGGATGAGCGTGGCCACCGTGGTGGACTTGCCGCCGCCGGTTGTTCCGATGATGCCCGTGTGGCGTGGGAGGATGGATTTGTCCCGGGGATTGAGCCGGGCCTCCATCTTTTCGTACCCGACCACCAGCCCCAGGCACATGTCGCCGCCGACGCCCAGCACGCGAGCGCTCTCCGCCTCGTCGAGCAGGAAGACGGGGCTCTGCGGCCGGGGCCGGAAGCGGGGAGGCTTCAGCGTGCCTTCGACTTCCTCTCCGACAATCTCAATCTCCGCGCGCCCGTGATAGTCGAATGTGTACGCCAGCTTCTTGCCGTGGGTGACCACGCCAATGGCCATGGTGGAGTTGGCGGGCACCGCGTTCGGTTCCGCGAAGGGGCCCCGCACGACGACGCCCAGGTAGGCGCGGTTGTCTTCCCTCGACCTCACCCGGACCAGCGTCTGGGACGCGAGCAGGTGCAAATCCTCACGCGTGAGCAGCACGGTGATGAGGTTGTCCTGGCTGGAGGTGACGTCGAAGTGGGTGAATCCCACCGCCGCTGCCAGCTCTGGATCCACCTGGGGACCGGTATGGGCCTGGTTCCTGAGTTCGTCGAGCTCGTGCAGCGTCTTTGTTGGGGTCGGTCGAACGACCGCACTGTCAGGCTCCCGCGGGGACACGGGCCCAGGGGCCTTGCCATTCATGACAGGTGCTGCCGCCGTGGGGACAGCGCGGTGCTGACCATTCTTCCCGGGCGGCGGCCCGCCAACGCCCATGCCTGGCATGGGGACGGGGCGTGTGGGCCCGTTGGTGGGCCTCGCCTCTGGCCTGAACGGTCCATTTCCCGCCGCGCGGTGGCCGGGCGGTGGATCGCCCCAATTGCCTGGATCCTCCGACACGCCACCAGACCGGGTCGCAGCCTGTCCTGATGCGGCGGGTTGTCCCCGGAAAGTCCCGGCACCCGGCGCGCGTTGCCCCCTGCCGTCGTCAGCCATGCTCATGGTCCCCCTGGCCTAATGGCGCTTGCTGTGCTCGTTGAAGAACTCGAGGTTGGCTCCTGCCTGGGCATAGGCGTCATGCACGAGGCCCATGAACCCATCCTCACCGAAGGCGCTCCGGCACGACGCTTCCGCGACGTCGAGCAGCATGGGGAATCCCCGATCGGGCCGGAGGATGCTGTCGGCCATGGCGACTCGCGCCGCGAGGTGGACGTGGTCGCGATGCGCATAGAACGAGCGAGGAGGGGTTCGCTCGGATGCGCGAAACACACCGGAGATGACTTCGGGGCAGCATTCCTGCACGAACCTCGCCGCGAAGTTCTGGCTGCGGTCCCCGTACTTCCATTGCTCGATGACCCGCCTCCCATAGCGCTCGAGCGTTTCGAAGATGACGTACTCGCCAGCCTGGAGCGCATGACCAATGGTCAGGATGCCCCGCTCCTCGAGCGTGCTTGGCACGAACACGAACTTCTTCTGCTGGAGGATGAGGCGCCTGAGCACATTGATGGATTCGCGCAGGAGGCTCATGTAACCCGAGCCCGTGATCAGTTCATAAGCGCATGGATTGCCATGCCCGATACGCCACTCCGCTTCGGACTTGTCCACGAGCACGGCCCGCTCGGCGTAGGTCTTGATACCGCGACGAGCCAGTTTGGAGAGCGACCTCTCGCGAGGACTGGCCGACCTGTCCATCCGCTGGTCGATGCACGCGAGTGCCTCTTGAACTGGATTCGAACGCTGGTCCGACATCTCCTTCCGGAACAGTCGCTGAGAAAATGTTCCGCTCGTCCCTCCGTAACCCACCGCGGCGATTCCAATCTGGGTGATTCCAATTGGCAGGCTCTCGTGACTCGTCGAGATGCTGTTGACGGCCTCCACCTTCCCAGAGAAGAGCAGGCTCTGATGGACCGTGGCCAATTCTTCGGGCGTGGCCCTGTAGACCCCAGCCTCTTTGGCACCACCGCGAGAGTTCGCGGAGATTTTCGGAAGGACTTGTTGCCGGATGATCTTCTTCACGACGCCCTCCTTGTCCACGGCACTGGCGATTTCCTTTCGGAACCGCGCCATGACGCTCTCCAGGTCGAGCCCCTGCGACCATGTGTCGAGGTTGAGCGTCGTCAGCAGATCCTCTCCAAACGCGTCGACGAAGTCGTCGTCACCGACGAGATCCGCTCCGTCTTCGGCGTGAAAACCACCCGCCATGCCTAGCTCCTGTCTTCGCCAAGAAATTCGATGATGGAGAATCGCTGAGCGCGCTCCTGTCGCATGAGCGCGCGGGCATAGCCCCTGGCCTTGTCTTCAGGGAGACCGAAGCGGCGGGCCACCCGCAGGACGCCGTCTTCTCCTGGGGTGATACGGAGCATCCGCCGCACGAGCTCTGCTGGCGCGAGGAACTCGAGCGCCAGCCGGTCGGCACGCCGTTCGGCTTCCGCAGTGGCTCCGGAGGCAAGGTGCCCGGACGGGTTCCTGTCCATGAGCTTGACCTGGACGCCCAGTGGGACCTGCCCGAAAACCGAGGACAGTCTTTCCTCCAGGCTTGCGTTTCGCTTTCCGTCGAGGACGGGGAGGATTCCTTCTCCGAAGTAGCGCAGGGCTCGCTCGCGGGGAATCACGTGGTCGAGCACGAAGTGCGCGACCTCATGTGCCACGGTGAAGCGCTGTTCATCCTCCGAGTCACCGGTGTCGTGGAAGAGCAGGGCGCTCCCTTTCCAGGCGACCATGCACCCGTAGAGTTCCCGGTGGGTGTCGGAGATGGGATGTGGAACCTTCCGCTTCGATGTCCACGCCGCCACGTGCGCTGTCGTGAGCCTGGGGATGGGCACCGTCTCCACGGACAGTTGGTAGGGGGCCTCTTCGGCCAGGTCGCGTGGATAGGAAGTGCACTCCTGGAGCCCACTGATGGCCATGGCCTCATCCAGCCAACGACCCATCATGGAGTATCCTCATCGTCACGAATGCGGTCCCTGGCCGCGATTTGGATGCGACTGGCGCCGGTCATTGCCTCGCCTTCATTATCGGATGTCAGGGCGTCGATGACCTCGACGTGTCGAAGCACTCGGACCAGGACCCGCTCGTTGACCGCGAAGCGCTGAGCGACCGCGATGGTCTGCCTGGCAAAAGAAGCGCCAACGGGACGTCGGCAGAGGGACAGCCAGTGAAGCTCTTCCAGCGAGCAACCCAGTTGGTTCGCGAGGTCAGTGGTGGTGATGCCTTCAATCGCGCGGTAACGCTCGAACGCATGGCCAAGCATCCAGGCTTTCTCCGTGCTCCGCCTGGCCGCAGTCTCAAGCCAATCAGGATTCGTCACCGAAAACCTCCCTTCCAAAGCGCACCAGCCACTTCATGATGCGGTCACGGTTGCGCTTCACTTCGCGCTGGATGTCGACTGCGGGGAGCGCACCCAGGCCGAGTACCTCGGCGAACCGCTGGGTCGACCGTTCTCCCTGGAGCATGAGTCCGAGGAACGCGCGGTCCACCTGGGAGAGGTCGGATTGTTCGATGCGTTCCACGATGCACTTCACCTCCGCGGATTGCTCCAAACAGTCTTTCGGAGACCTCCCCAGAAGTTCGAAAAGGAGGCCGAATTTTTCTTCACGCGCCTGCCGCCTCGTCGCCGAGCGCTGCCAGTCCGTGACGGTGTTCTTCGCGGATTGCGCCAGGTAGGAGAACAGGCGACCTCGCTGCGGATCAAAGCGCTCGGGGGCTTCGAGGTAGTCGAGCAACACGTCGATGGCGGCGTCACGGGCCATTTCGTGGGTGCATCCTCGGGCGTACTTCACGGCTGCGATGATGGGGTCGACGAAGACCGCAAATGCGTCCACGTTCGCCACCGACTCTCGCTGGAGGATGCGCGCATGCAACGCGACGTCCTCGTCTCGTGTTGGAATTCCCATCCTGACTCCTCATCGGAAGTTTCCGTGGACGCGCTCGATACGTGCGCGCATGTGCTCCTTCGGAGCCGCACTGGTGAGTTCGACGGAAACATGCATCTGCGCCACCCAAATGGTTCCTGGCAGGCGCGCTGCATGTCTGTACCTCCCGGGTGGTATGTTCATGGACGGTAATGCAGACAGTGGAGCGAATGCACCTGGGCTCCGTTCGCTGGCTTGGGCGAGTCAGGTTTGCCAACGCGCAGGTCGTCGCAGACTCGGCGTCTGCGAAGACACCCTGCTTCAGCGTCTGATGTTGTGATGCACTGCGTGGTCTCCTGCCATCCCGGTCGGAGGGGAGCAGGGGATTCGCGAGACACGGATTGCTCAGGAGTTTTGACGCGCGTTGCCCATACCACCCAGGTGGTAAAGACAGACCCATCCCTCAACTGCACTCTTCGGGGCGGATGCTGGCGTTGTCCGATGCAACCCAGGGCGGCTCGGGGGGACGTTCCGGGAGCGCGGCCGACGCGGGGAGCGCCGTCAGGCGCGGCAGCGCGTTCCTTCGGGAGACGGGGCAGGGGGCTGCCCGGTTCCGGACGTGGGTGCTGCCGGGGCGAGGTGCTGGAGCCGGGCGGCCTGGAGCAGGAGGCCGCCCGGCGTTCGGCGTGAGGTGGAGGTGCGATCCATCCCCACCTTGGTGACGCGGCTCAGCAGCCCAGGTTGCCGCCAGGGCTCACGCCGAGCATGTTGGTGAAGTGCTGATAGTTGTTGATGCGGCTCTGCACCTGGCCCGGGTTGCGACCATTGCACTCCAGCGAGCCATTGATGGTGCGGATGGTCTCACCGAAGCCGTGGCCGTCGACCATCGCGCGGTGCGCGGACATGGTTCCGGCGCCGGCCTGCGTGGTCCAGAACCAGAACGCGGAGCGCCACGAGGCGTTGGCGTCCTGGGCCAGCAGGTCCGGGTTGGTGTGAAGCGGCAGCCCCAGCGCGGCGCCGGCGGCGCAGTAGTTTCCGTTCCAGGACAACTGGATGGGCCCACGTCCGTAGTACTTCTTGCCCGCGACGCAGTAGCAGCCCGGCGGCCCCCATGAGCCGCAGTAGTCACCGCGATTGATCTCCTCCACGTACACGTAGTTGCCCGTCTCATGGGCCGTGTTGGCGAAGAAGGCCGCCACCTCGCGCTTGCGCGTCTCCAGCGAGCCCGTGTTGGCGAAGGCCGGGAAGGTGCTCGCGGCGGCGATGAGGCTGCTGTACGTGTAGAAGGGGTTCCGGTTCGGGAACATGGCGTTGAACGTGGACTCGCTCAGGATGGCGGCCAGCCCCGTGCCGGGGTTGCCACCGCCCCCGTCGATGCGGTCGAACGTCCAACGCTGGTTCGTGCGCTGCTCGTAGGGGTACTGCACCAGCTCCGTGCCGTTGGCCGTGTTGCCCCAGTACACGTCAATGGCCATGTCCGTGTGACGCGCGCGGATGCTGAACTCGCTGCCCACTTCCTTCACGAAGCGGAACTGCTGGTTCGCTCCGCCGCCATAACCCCACTGGTGGACCAGCGCGTTCGCCGCGGTGCTCGCCTCCTTGATGTCGAGCGCCTTGTTGCTGTTCACGTTGATGATGCTGAAGTAGCCCCCGGACGTGGGCGTGACGCGGAAGCGCTGCGCATTCGTGCCGTTGCAATCCCATTGCTGCACCTTGGCGCCGTCCGCCGTGCTCGACGAGGCGACGTCGATGCACTTGTTCGTCATCACCGAGCGGATGACGTAGGTGCCTTCGGTGATGGTGTCGACAATGGCGGCGCCTTCCACCTGGCCCACCGGTTCGAGGGCGGCGGGCACTGGCTCGGCGTCGCCACAGCCTCCCAGGGCGCTCAGGCCCCCACAGATTCCCAGCAGGGCCAGACTGCGTGACACGAACTTGCCGGACATGCTTGTGCTCCTTGCGGTCGAGGGTTTCTCGGGCGCGCCACGCCTGGGGCGGGCGGAGGCCTTGGCTCCGGGGGGCCGGAGCCGCAAGGACTGTACGGCAGTCTGTAAATCAAGAATAAGCTGACAGTGCCGCTGGGCGCGAAGCGTTGACCAGCGGACGCGCCGCGGCGGCTCAGGCTTGTTGTTGCGCCGCGGGGAGACCCTGGGGCAGCAACGCGTCTGGGAGCTCGTCTTCCACGCCGCGCACGCGCGGGGAGGACGCGGTCAGCATGACGCAGCCCGCCAGCAGGAGGCCCAGGACGACGTAGAGCAGGGCGATGCCTCGACCCGGGCCGGTGCCCAGCACCTGGCCGAAGGTGTTGGCCAGGGCGCCGTCCGGCGCCATCCAGGGGTCGAAGACCTTGTCCGTCAACGGGCCCGCGAGCAGCGCGGCGACGGGCGGGGCGACCAGCGCGAGCATCCGGCGCGTGGCGAACACCCGTCCCTGGATGGCGGGAGGCACCTTGCTCTGCCAGATGGCCTGCGAGCAGCCCATGGCCACCGGCGCGGTGAACATGAACACGAAGGCGGCGCAGGCGACGACGAACACGCTGGCGGGGAGCGCCGCGGCCAGCAATGCCACGCCCGCGACGAGCTCCGCGCCCAGCACGCCCAGGATGCGCCGCTTCGGGCCGCCCCAGACGCCCATGGTGATTCCACCCGCCACCATGCCGACGCCGGAGCAGGACACCACCAGGCCCAGTGTCGTCGGGTCCGTGAAGCTCAACACCAGCGGGGTGATGAGCACCGTCACCAGTACGGTGATCAGGTTGACGGCGGAGCTGAAGCCCAGCAATCCGAGCAGGCCGGGGCGCTCGCGGATGAAGCGCCAGCCCAGCGCGATGTCCGTCCACAGCGACTTCCTGGGCTCGGTCCGCGCGGCGTCCGGTTCGGGCTGGGGGATGCGCACGCTCAGCAGCGTGGCCACCGCGAAGAGGAAGGTCGCCAGGTCGATGAGCAGCACGCCTTGCAAGCCCATGCGCACCACCAGCACGCCCGCCATCGCGGGGCCCAGGAGCTGGCCCGCGCTCATGGCCAGTTCCACCATGCCGTTGGCCCGGCCCAGGTTCTGCTTGGAGACCAGCAGGGGCGTGGCCGTGGAGAAGGCCAGGACGCGGAAGGTGCTGAAGGCGGCGCTCATCGCCAGGGGGGGATAGAAGTGCCAGTTTTGAAGGGGCCACAGCCCGGCGCGGTCCGCCGCGACAAAGCACCACATCAACCCGATGGCTGTCATCGCGCCCAGGTCCGCCAGCAGCATCACCCGCTGACGGTTGCTGCGGTCCACCATGGAGCCCGCGACGGGCGCGAGCAGCACCATCGGGAGGAACCCGAAGAACGACGCCAGCGAGTACTCCGTGACGGAATCGCTGTTCTGGTAGACGTAGACACCCACCGAGAACTGGGTGAGTCCCGTCCCCAGTGACGAGATGAGCTGACCCAGCCAGATGAGACTGAAGACCCGGGCAGGGTTCGTGACGACGTTCCTGCTTGAGAATGCCATGCCGTCAGCGGGCCTTCCGCGGGCGTGCGCCGCTCGGTGTCAGATGCATGGCTAGAGTCTTCGTGAGCACGGCCAGGACGTCTACCTGGATACCGCGTTCTTTTTATCAGGAACCGCTATCGCTGTAATAATCGTTATTATCGTTTATATGGACAAGCAGGCAATGTCGGTGGCACAAGCTGCGCTGTATCAAGGGGGCGGGCTCAAGCGAGGTACGAGCGTGCTTCCTCTTCCGGGCGAAGCGGCATGTTGGCTCGGGGGGCCTTGGCCGGAAGATGTTTGCCGGGGGGTTCTCCGTGCTCAGCCGGATGTCGTGGCCGCGTGTCAACCCGGGCCGTGTCCAGCGCAGGAGAAGACATGACCGAGCACATCGAGCCGCGAGCTCACCGTTTCCCCACCCTGGTGGACGTGTTGTGTCAACGCGCCGAGTCTCAAGGCGACGCGCTGTTGTATCGCTTCCTGGAGACGGGAGACGTGGACGGCCCGGTGGAGGAGTGGACCTACCGGCGGCTGGATTCACGGGCGCGGTCGCTGGGGGCTCGGCTGCGTGCCCTGGGGGCGCAGGGGGAGCGGGCGCTGCTGCTCTATCCGCCCGGCCTGGAGTTCGTCGCGGGCTTCATGGGCTGTCTGTATGGCGGCGTCATCGCCGTGCCGTGTTACCCGCCGGACCCCACGCGGTTGGAGCGCACGCTGCCGCGCCTTCGCGCCATCGCCCGGGACTGCGGCGCGCGCTACGTGCTGACGACGAGCACCATCCAGGAGATGGCGGAGTTCCTCACGCCACAGGCTCCCGAGCTGGGTGAATTGCAGTGGATTGCCAGTGACGCGGTGCCGGAAGCCGAGGCCGCGGACTGGAAGCGCCCGGACCTGACGTCCGAGTCGCTGGCCTTCTTGCAATACACGTCGGGTTCCACGGGCAACCCGAAGGGGGTCAAGGTCAGCCACGCCAACATCCTCCACAACGAGTCGTTGATTACGCGTGACTTCGGGTTGCAGGCGGAGCGTTCGGTGGGCGTGGGCTGGTTGCCCATGTTCCATGACATGGGGCTCATCGGTAAGGTGTTGCAGCCGCTCTACCTGGGCTTCCCGTGCGTGCTGATGTCGCCCATCGCGTTCCTTCAGCGGCCCTTGCGTTGGCTGGAGGCCGTCTCCCATTTCAAGGGGACGGTCAGTGGTGGACCCAACTTCGCGTACGACCTGTGCGCGCGAAAGGCCCGCGCCGAAGACGTGGCCCGTCTGGATTTGAGCCACTGGGACCTGGCCTTCAACGGCGCGGAGCCCGTGCGGCGCGAGACGATGGAGCGCTTCGCGGAGACGTTCGCGCCCGCTGGCTTCCGGCGCGAGGCCTTCTATCCCTGCTACGGCCTGGCAGAGGCGACGCTCATCGTCAGCGGCGGCGTGAAGGGAACGCCTTGTGTGCAGGAGCGCTACGACACCGGCTCGCTGGAGCTGGGGCGCGCGAAGCCCGCGTCCGACGCGGCGGAGGGGCCCACGGCGCGCACGCTGGTGTCCTCCGGTCAGGGCGCGCCGGACCAGCGGCTGCTCATCGTGGACCCGGAGACGCGGGTGCCTCGGGCCTCGAACGAGGTGGGTGAGGTCTGGGTCGCTGGCCCCAGCGTGGCGGGTGGGTATTGGGATCGTCCGGAGGAGACGGCGCATGCCTTCGGCGCGCGGCTCGCCAACGGCGAGGGGCCCTTCCTCCGCACCGGTGACCTGGCTTTCCTGTCGCCGGAGGGCGAGCTCTTCATCACCGGCCGTCTCAAGGATCTGCTCATCGTCCGGGGTCGGAACCTGTATCCGCAGGACCTGGAAATGACCGCGGAGCGCGCGCACCGCGCGGTGCGTCCCGGCTGCAGCGCCGCCTTCTCCGTGGACGTGGAGGGGGAGGAGCGGCTGGTGGTGGTCTCCGAGGTCGACGTGCGCGAAGGCTTCGACGGCGCGGCGGTGGTGGGCGCCCTGCGCCGCGCGCTCGCCGATGAGCACCAGGTGCATGCGCACACGGTGGTGCTGCTCCAGGCCCGGAGCATTCCGAAGACATCGAGCGGGAAGATTCAGCGCCGCGCCTGTCGTGATGGCTTCCTGGCGGGCTCGCTGGAGGTGGTGGAGGTGTCGGGCGAGGAGGCCGCTCCGGTGCCGGAGGCCGTGCCTTCCACGCCGTCCGCGCCCCTGCGCGAGCGCCTGGCCCTGGCGTCCGAGGAGGCCCGTCCGGCGCTGCTGGTGGACTTCCTCCGCGTGGAGGCCGCGCGGGTGCTGCGCGCTGCGCCCGCGTCCCTGGCGCCGGAGACGTCGCTGGCCAGCCTGGGGCTCGACTCGCTGATGGCGCTGGAGCTCCACGGCCGGCTGGAAGAGGAACTCGGTGTGTCGCTGCCCGTGGCCTTCCTCTGGCAGCACCCGACGCTGGGGACCGCCGCCGCGCATCTGGTGGACGCGTGGAAGGGCTCCGCCGCGCCCGCCGCGCCGCCGCTGAAGGCCGGCTCGCTGGAGGGAGAGCTGCCGCTGTCTCCCGGTCAGCAGCGCCTGTGGTTCCTGGACCGGCTGGTGCCGGAGAGCGCGCTGTACAACGTCCACTTCCAGCTCCGGCTCTCCGGCGCGCTGGACGTGCCCGCGCTGGAGCGCGCGCTGCAAGGGCTCCTGTCGCGTCACGCGGTGCTGCGCGCGGCCTTCCCCGAAGTGGAGGGTCAGCCGCGCCAGCTCCTGCCGCCCCTGCGTCCGCTGGACGTGGCCCGCGAGGACCTGCGGGCGCTGTCGCCCGCCGAGCGTGACGCGCGGCTGAATCAGTTGGCCCGCGCCCAGGGCGAGGCGCCCTTCAATCTCTCAGAGGGCCTGCTGGTGCGTGCGGCGCTGGTGGCGCTGGAGGACCAGGAGCACGTGCTCCTGATGACCCAGCACCACATCGTCACCGATGGCTGGTCCATTGGCGTCCTGGCCCGGGAGCTGGCCGCGCTGTACCGCGCGGAGGTGGCTGGCGCCGCCGCGTCGCTGGGCGCGCCCGCCTTGCAGTACGTGGACTACGCACGTTGGCAGCGCGGGCTGGGCGGCGCGCTGGACGGGCAGCGTGCCTACTGGGCGCGGAAGCTGGAGAACCTGCCGCGCCTGGAGTTGCCCACGGACTTCCCGCGTCCCCGGGAGCCGGGCTTCCGCGGCGCGCTCCACCGTTTCGCGCTGCCGGCCGAGCTGGTGGATTCGCTCAAGGCGGTGGGCCGGAGTGAGGGCTGTACCTTCTTCGTTACGCTGGCGGCGGCCTGGGCGGCGCTGCTGCACCGCTATAGCGGTCAGGACGACTTCGGCCTGGGCACCATCTTCGCGCAGCGGGACCGGGCCGAGCTGCGTGACGTGGTGGGGTTCTTCGCCAGCACGCTGGTGCTCCGCGCGGACGTGTCCGGCGCGCCCCGCTTCCGGGAGCTGCTGGGCCGCATGCGCCACACGTTCCACGAGGCCCTGGCGCACGCGGACCTGCCCTTCGAGGAAGTGGTGGGCGCGTCGCGCGCGGTCCGTGGCGGCGACAACCCGCTGTTCCAGGCGAACCTGGTGTTGGAGAGCCTGCCGCCGGTGGACATGGACGTGCCGGGCATGCAGTGGCGCCCGGTGCTGCCCGTGCCGGACGGCGCGGTGGAGGGCACGGCGAAGTTCGACCTGCAGCTCGCCGTCGTGGAGACGCCGCGAGGGCTGGAGGGCGCGCTGGAGTACCGCTCGGACCTCTTCTCGGCGGAGACGATGGCGCGGCTCGCGGGACACCTGGAGGCGTTGCTGAGGGGCATCGTCGCTGCTCCGGACGCGCGTGTGGAGGACCTGCCGCTGCTCGACGAGGCGGAGCGTCGTTCTCTGCTGGAGCGCTGGAACGACTTCACGGCGCCGCTCTCCCAGGACGCTTCGCACTGCATCCACGCGCAGTTCCGTGAGCAGGCCGCCCGCACGCCCGACGCGGTGGCGGTGGTCGCCGAGGACGGGACGCTCACCTACGCGGAGCTGGCGCGCCGTGCGTCCGCGCTGGCCTTGCATCTGAGGGGCCTGGGCGTGGGCCCCGAGGTGCGCGTGGGCCTGTGCGCCGAGCGCTCGGTGGAGATGGTGGCGGGGATGCTCGGCATCCTCGAGGCGGGCGGCGCCTACGTGCCCCTGGACCCGGACTATCCCCGGGAGCGGCTCACGTACATGCTGGAGGACTCGGGCGCGCGCGTGCTCGTCACGCAGTCCCATCTGGCGGGGACGCTGCCCGTGGCCGGCCTGCACACCGTGCTGCTGGATACGGCGGAGCCCTACGCGGCGATGCCGGCGTCACCGCTGGCCCTGGGGACCACGCCGGACAACGCGGCGTATGTCATCTACACGTCGGGCTCCACGGGACGGCCCAAGGGCGTGGTGGTACCGCATGGGGGCGTGGCCAACTTCTTCGCCGCCATGGACGTGCGCGTGGGCCACTCGCCCGCGGGCGCCTGGTTGGCCGTCACCAGCATCTCCTTCGACATCTCCGTCCTGGAGTTGCTGTGGACGCTCACCCGCGGCTTCAAGGTGGTGGTGCAAGGGGAGGGGGCTTCGCTCAAGGCGCCCGCTCGCGCCGCGGGGGCCCGGAAGCGCCCCATGGACTTCAGCCTGTTCTACTTCGCGGATGACGCGGAGGTGTCGCGCGGGGAGAGCAGCTACCGGCTGTTGCTGGAGGGCGCGAAGTTCGCGGACACTCACGGCTTCGCGGCGGTGTGGACGCCGGAGCGCCACTTCCACGCCTTCGGCGGCCTGTACCCCAATCCCTCCGTGGTGGGCGCGGCTGTCGCCACCGTGACGAAGCGCGTGGCCATCCGCGCGGGCAGCGTGGTGCTGCCACTCCACCATCCCGTGCGCGTGGCGGAGGAGTGGTCCCTGGTGGACAACCTGTCCGGCGGGCGCGTGGGCATCTCCGTCGCTTCCGGCTGGCATGCCAATGACTTCGTCTTCGCGCCGGAGAAGTACGAGCAGCGCCGTGAGCTGATGATGGAAGGCATCGACACCGTGCGCCGGCTGTGGCGTGGGGAGACGGTGCGCTTCCCGGGCGGCGGCGGCGCGCAGGTGGATGTGAAGCTGCGCCCCCGTCCCGTGCAGGCGGAGCTGCCCGTGTGGCTCACCGCCGCGGGAAACCCGGAGACGTTCATCACCGCGGGCCGGCTGGGGTGCAACATCCTCACGCACCTGCTGGGGCAGACGTGGGAGGACCTGGAGAAGAAGCTGTCACTTTACCGTCAGGCCTGGCGCGACGCGGGCCACGCGGGCGAGGGCCACGTCACCCTCATGCTGCACACCTTCATCGGCGAGGACATGGCGAAGGTGCGCGAGGTGGTGGAGCAGCCCTTCCGCAACTACCTCAAGAGCTCGGCCGACCTGATGCGCGGCCTGGGGAGCACGCTGGGCATCGACATGGATTCGGCCACGGAGGCGGACCTGGACCGGCTCGCCGGCCATGCCTTCGACCGCTACTTCGAGACGAGCGGCCTGTTCGGCACGCCGCGTTCGGTGCGCGAGCGCGTCGGGCAGCTCTACTCTCTGGGCGTGGACGAGGTGGGGTGCCTCATCGACTTCGGTATTCCCGCAGACACGGTGCTGGCCAGCCTGCCGCTGCTGGACGAAGTGCGGCAGCGCTGCGTGCGGGACAGCCGCCGCGCGGGCACGGCGAAGACGATTCCCGAGCAGCTCCGCGAGCACGGCGTGACGCACCTGCAGTGCACGCCGTCCCTGGCGCGCGCGCTGCTGTCCGAGCCCGAGTCCGTCGAGGCGCTGGGCGGCCTGCAACGGCTGATGGTGGGCGGCGAGGCCCTTCCGGGCGCGTTGGCCGCGTCCCTGCGCAAGGCGCTGCCGGAGTCCGCCGAGCTGCTCAACATGTACGGCCCCACGGAGACGACCATCTGGTCCTCCACGGCGCGCGTGACCCCGGAGGAGACGGCGGCCGTCGTCTCCATTGGCACGCCACTGCTGCGCACGTGCTTGTACGTCCTCGACGCACGGATGCGGCCGGCGCCGGTGGGCGTGGCGGGTGAGCTGTACATCGGCGGCGCGGGCGTGGTGCGTGGCTATTTGGGCCGGCCCGAGCTGACGGCGGAGCGCTTCATTCCGGATGCCTGGGCCCGTGAGCCCGGGGCCCGGCTGTATCGCACGGGGGACCGCGCACGGTGGCGGCCCGACGGCACCATGGAGTTCCTCGGCCGTGTGGACCACCAGCTCAAGGTGCGTGGCTTCCGCATCGAGGCGGGGGAAATCGAGGCGGCGCTCACCGCCCAGCCCTCGGTGCGCGAGGCGGTGGTGGTGGCGCGCGAGGATGTGCCCGGCGACGTGCGGCTCGTGGCCTACGTGGTGCCCGCGCAGGGCGCCACGGTGGAGGCGTCCGCGCTGCGCGACGCCCTGGCTCAGCGGTTGCCGGAGCACATGGTTCCGTCGCTCGTCATGGAGCTACCGGCGCTCCCGTTGACGCCCAATGGCAAGGTGGACCGCAGGGCCCTGCCCACGCCGAACGTGGTGCGCTCCGCGAAAGCGGCCTTCGTGGCGCCGCAGGGGCAACTGGAGGAGCAGATTGCCCAGGTGTGGCGCAGCGTCCTCCGTGTGGAGCAGGTGGGCGTGCACGACAACTTCTTCGACCTGGGCGGCCACTCGCTCCTGATGGTGCAGGTGCACACCCAGCTCAAGTCGGTGCTGGGCCAGGACCTGCCCCTGCTGAAGCTGCTGGAGCACCCCACCATCAGCACCCTGGCGCGTTTCGCGCGGCAGGGGCCCGCGGCGGCGCAGTCCCAGGTGGAAGCCGCGCAGGACCGGGCCAAGCGGCAGTTGGAGAGCCTCAAGCGTCAGCGTCAGCGCGCCAGGAAGTAGCGGCGCGGGGAGCGCGCGGGCTACGCGCGCGTTTCGTTCAGCGCCTGCCGGATGGCGCGTGCCACCGGCGAGGCGTCGTCCTCCGGGCCCTGTACCGAGAAGGGGGCGCGGGACAGGAGCGGCGGCTGGGCCATGAAGCGCGGCTGGGTTCCCTGGTGCGGCTGGGCGGCATGGACCAGGAAGGGGTGGCACAGGTACACGGTGCCGGCCTCTCCCGTGGCGAGCGCGAGCGGCCGGTGGGCCGACACGTCCAACTTCCCGGCGAGCTCCATGAACGTCAACCCCGCGTCCCCCGCAGGGGCCAACACGCGGGCGACGTCCCGGTGGGAGCCCACGCGGATGCGGGTGGGGGCGTCGTCCTCGCCCACGTCGGAGCAGAGGAAGAGCATCAGCAGGGCGCGGCCTTTCGACGCCACATTCACCCGCCAGGAGAAAAACGAGCTCGGGTCGTCACCTGGGAAGCTGGCATCGACATGCCAGCCGTCGTCTCCAGGCGCGTCCGGGCTGGGAAAGCGCACGGGGAAGGTGCCCAGGCTGCCTCGAGGGAGCCAGCGTCCGGGGCCCACCAACTGGTCGAACGCGCCTCGCAGCCGGGGCGTGTTCGCCGCCAGCCGGAAGGGCTCCTGCGCATAGTCCCCGAGCCGGATGACCGGCTGCTTCCAGGTGGCCGGATTGTCCGGGGCACACCCCGTGTCGCGCCACAGCAGCTCGCGGCACGCGTCCGCCAGCTCGCGGGGAAACGCCTGGTCCAGTCGGACGAATCCACGCTCGATGAACTGCTCCACTTCGCCTGGGGAAAGCTCCATTCGGGTTGCCTCCTCGTGGTCCGGGGCCAGTCGCCCGCAGCGCGGTACTGTATTGATTTATCATAAGAATTCATACGTCCGGTGATTGCTTCGCGGCGTGGAGCTCGGGCTGCCCATCAGGTGGAGCCGGCTGGCGTGTGCAGGACACATCCAGGCCATTGCGTTTGCTGGTGGAATCCCCTGGGCATCGGCCCTGGGGGACGCTGGGCGACTGATAGGCTTTATGTATATGGGTTCTACGATTTCCCCGGAATGGAGGCGGCGCGCACTCTGACTGGCGGGTGAGTCATGTCTGGGGAGTGTTTTGTTCGCAATTAGTTCTACTGAGGTCATCCATGTGTTTGCTTCGGGGTTTGTTGATTTTCAAGTCAGGCATGCATCAGTCGAAGTCTTGGTGATTGAGAGACATGGGGTGCTCCGTTTGGAGTGTCCGGTTCTCGTGAAAGTGCACGAAACGGCTTCGTGCTGACGGGCTTGCGCCAACGTTTTGGATTTGGCATTGATCCGTTCTTCCTTGTATCGGGTCTATCGAGGGGGAGGCGGACTGCGTCCGTCGTCATCTCGTTTGCCGAGGAAAAGCCCGGCTTTCGAGCGTGCCAGTTAGAGGTCCGAGTGTCGCCACAAAATGGGTTGTCGAAGGCGGGTTTGGCCGAAGTGCGGGCTCGTTTGACCGCGGTCCTTGCTCAGCGATTGGGAATCGAGGCTCACACGCTGGATGTCCGAGAGCGCTTCAGCCTGTATGGGCTTGATTCGCTGAAGGCCACCGGCTTCATCGCGGAAGTGGGGGCGATGCTGGGGCGTTCATTGTCGCCCACGCTTGCCTGGGAATATCCCACGTTGGATGGGTTGGCCCGCTACCTCGCGGGGGAGCGGGATGGCGCGTCGTCGCATTCCCTGGCACGTATCGCCCGGGCCCATGAGCCTATTGCCATTATTGGATTGGCCTGTCGTTATCCCCAGGCGGCGGATCCAGAGGCCTTCTGGCGCCTGCTCGTGGGCGGGACGGATGCCATTACGGAAGTGCCGCCGGACCGGTGGGACGTCAACCGCCTTTATGATCGAGACCCCGCGGCGCCCGGCAAGGTGATTTCCCGCTGGGGCGGCTATCTGGATCGCGTGGATGGTTTTGACCCGCTCTTCTTCGGCATCTCACCGAAGGAGGCGCTCCACATGGACCCGCAGCAGCGGCTCATGCTGGAGCTGAGCTGGGAGGCGCTGGAGGACGCGGGCATCGCAGCGGACCGGCTGCAGGGCTCACCCACGGCGGTCTGCTTCGGCGCCGCGTGGATGGACTACGAGATGACGCTGCAGCGTTTCGGCATGAAGCGCATCTCCTCGTACACGTCCACGGGTTATCACCACAGCGTCCTGGCCAACCGGGTCTCCTACGTCCTGGGGCTGCGGGGGCCGAGCTTCTCCATCGACTCGGCCTGCTCGTCCTCGCTCACGGCGGCGCACCTGGCCTGTGAGAGCCTGCGCAGGGGCGAGTCGACGCTGGCCCTGGTGGGCGGTGTGAATCTCACCATCGCCCCCGAGAGCACGGTGTCCTTGTCCAAGCTGGGGGCCCTCTCTCCAGACGGGCACTGTTACACGTTCGATGCCCGCGCCAACGGCTTCGTGCGCGGCGAGGGCGCGGGGGTGGCGGTCCTCAAGCCGCTCTCCCTGGCGCTCGCGGACGGCGACGCCATCTACTGCGTCATCCGCGGCAGTGCCATCAACAACAATGGTGGCAGCAACGGCCTCACCGCGCCCAACCCGAAGGCGCAGGCGGAGGTCATCCGCCAGGCCTGCGCCAACGCGGGGGTTGAGCCGGCGGAGGTGCAGTACGTCGAGGCGCATGGCACCGGCACGCAGTTGGGAGACCCGCTGGAGGCACAGGCTCTGGGCGAGGTGCTTGGCGCGGGACGGCCCGGGGGCAAGCCCCTGCTCATCGGCTCCTGCAAGACGAACATCGGGCACCTGGAGGCCGCGGCGGGCATCACCGGGCTCATCAAGACCGCGCTGTGCATCAAGCACCGCGTGCTTCCGGCCAGCCTCCACTACGAGAAGCCCAATCCGCTCATCCCCTTCGAGGCGCTGGGCCTGGCGGTCCACCACACCCTGGGAGATTGGCCGGAGCCCGACCGGAAGCTCATCGCGGGCGTCAGTTCCTTCGGCTTCGGGGGCGCGAACTGCCACGTCGTGATGGAAGAGGCGCGTCTCCCCGAGGCACGGCTCCTCCACCTGTCGGGTGAGACGACGGAGGCGCTGCGGGGCGCCGCGCAGGGGCTGCTCGACCGCGTGACGGCCCGGGAGCACCTGCCACTGGCCGAGCTGCTCCGCGCGGCCGAAGCGGACGCGGGCACGCATGCGCACCGCCTGACGGTGACGGTCCGGACCCGGAAGGACCTTCGTGCGGGCCTGGAGAACTTCCTGGCGGGAGTGCCGCGCCCGGGCGTGTCCGTGGGGACGGTGGCGGAGGACGCGGTCCGTAAGCCGGTATTCGTCTATTCGGGACACGGCTGCCAGTGGCCCCGCATGGGCCTGCCGTTGCTGGACACCGAGCCCGTGTTCCGGGCGACGCTGCTGCGCTGCGATGCGCTCATCCGGGAGTACGAAGGTTGGTCGCTGCTGGAAGTGCTGGCCGCTGACGACGCGGCGGCGCGGCTGAGCCGGCTCGACATCGGGCTGCCCGCGATTGTGTCGGTGGAGATGGCCCTGACGGACCTCTGGCGCTCGTGGGGCATCGAGCCCGGCGCCGTGGTGGGGCACAGCATCGGCGAGGTGTCGGCGGCGTATGCGGCGGGAGTTCTGGACATCGAGGACACCATCCGCGTCGTCTGCGCCGAGAGCCGCCTGATGCACACGCAGGCGGGCAAGGGCAGCCTGGCGGTCGTGGGCGTCCCGTGGGCGGAGGCGGCCGAACTGCTCGTGGGCTACGAGGGGCGGTTGTTCCGCGCCATCGACTCGGGCGCGGGTTCGACGGTGTTGTCGGGGGATGTGGACGCACTGGCCGAGGTGCTCGCGTCGCTGCAACAGCGTGGAGTCTTCTGCCGGCAGGTGGACATCGACGTTCCGGTGCACAGCCCCCGCATGGACGTGCTGGCGGACGCGTTGACCGAGGAGCTTCGAGACATCCGGCCCCGCCCGGCGCGTGTTCCCTTGATTTCGTCCATCACCGGCGCGGAGATCGACGGCGCGAGCGCGGACGCCTCCCATTGGGTGCGGAACATCGCGTGGCCCACGCTCTTCACCGGCGCGCTCTCCCACACCATCCAGGAGGGCTACGACACGTTCCTGGAGGTCAGTCCACATGCGATTCTGCGGCACCCCATCGACGCGACGCTGAAGCACCTGGGGCGCCAGGGCCGCGTGGTGCCCTCCCTGCGGCGGCAGGAGGATGAGCGCGCCACGTTGTTCGATTCGTTGGGCGTGCTCTACGCGGCGGGACAGCCGGTCCGGTGGGACGCACTCGCCGCGCGTGGGGTGGACCATGACGGGGAGGCGGTGCACCTGCTGCCCCTGTCGGCGCGGAGCCCGGAGGCGCTCAAGGCGCTGGCTGCGGACTGGCGCGACTTCCTGGCAGGGGAGCCGGGCGCGCCGCTCGATGACGTCACCTACACCGCGAGCGTGCGCCGCGGCCACTTGTCCCACCGCTTGTCGGTGGTGGGCGGCTCGCGACGGGAGCTGGCGGAGGCGCTGGACGCCGTCACGCGGGGGGAGCTCCCGCCGGGGGTGAGCGAGGGACGGGTGAGTCCCGAGGGACGGGCCAAGGTGGCCTTCGTCTTCCCGGGACAGGGCTCCCAGTGGTTGGGGATGGGGCGTCAGCTCCTGCGTGAGGAGCCGGTGTTCCGGTCCGCCATCGAGGCGTGCGAGCAGGCCATGCGGCCGCACGTGGACTGGTCGCTCACGGCGGAGCTGCTGGCGGATGAGCAGCATTCGCGTCTGCAGGACATCGACGTGGTGCAGCCGGTGCTCTTCGCCATGCAGGTGGCGTTGGCGGCACTGTGGCGCTCGTGGGGCATCGCGCCGGACGCGGTGGTGGGGCACAGCATGGGCGAGGTGGCCGCGGCGCACGTCGCGGGTGCGCTCTCCTTGGAGGACGCGGCGCGCATCATCTGCCTGCGCAGCCAGCTCCTGCGCCGCAAGAGCGGGCAGGGGGCCATGGCGGTGGTGGAGCTTGGGCTGGCGCAGGCCCGCGAGGCGCTGGCCGGCTACGAGTCGCGGCTCTCCGTCGCGGTCAGCAACAGCGCGCGCTCCACGGTGCTGTCGGGTGACATCGACGCATTGGAGTCGCTGCTGCCGAAGCTCGAAAGCCAGGGTGTCTTCTGCCGCCGGGTGAAGGTCAACGTCGCCTCTCACAGTCCGCAGATGGACTCGTTGAAGGACGACCTCCTGCGGGTGCTCGACGGTGTCGCGCCTCAGGGGGCGCCCGTGCCCATCTACTCCACGGTGACGGGCCAGACGAGCGACGGCGCGGACTTCCACCCGGCCTACTGGGTCAGCAACCTGCGCGAGCCGGTGCTGTTCCACGGTGCTGTCGAGCAACTCCTGGCGGATGGCTTCACGGTGCTGGTCGAGGTGAGCCCACACCCGGTGTTGCTCGCGCCCATCGAGGAGACGCTGCGCGAGTCGAAACAGGGCGCCATCGCGCTCGCGTCCGCGCGGCGACAGATGCCCGAGCGCCGCTGCCTGCTGGAGTCCCTGGCGGCGCTGTACGCCTGGGGTTGCGCGGTGGACTGGAAGGCGCTGCACCCGGTGAAGGGCCGTGTCGTCGCGCTCCCTCGGTACCCGTGGCAGCGGGAGCGCTTCTGGCTCCCGGACGAGGCGGAGGTGGATGCGCAGCCGGAGGGCGTGGTCCTCGCGGACCGGAAGGGACATCCCCTCATCGGTGGTTCGCTCTCTTCGTCCGTCCAGCCCGGGACTCACTTCTGGGAGCGGACCGTGAGCACGGCGGCGTTCCCGTATCTGGCCGACCACTGCGTGTGGGGGGACGTGGTCTTCCCAGGCGCCGGTTACGTGGAGATGGCGCTGAGCGCCGGCGCGGAGGTGCTGGGCGAGACGGGGCTCGTGCTGGAGGACGTCTCCTTCAGTGAGATGCTCGCGCTGGAGCCGGGCCAGTCGAGGCGCGTGCAGGTGGTGCTGACCGAGGAGGAGCCAGGCCGCGCCACCTTCCAGATTGCCAGCCGCGCGGAGGGCGAGATGTCCTGGCGCAAGCACGCGGCGGGGACGGTGCGGCGGGATGCACGTGCGGCAGCGGTTGTTGAATCACCCGAGGCGCTCCGGGCGCGCGTCACGGTGGCGGTCTCCGCTGAAGCGCACTACCAGCGCCGGCAGGCGCAAGGCCTCATGTACGGCCCGACGTTCCAGGGGCTGCGGGGCATCTGGCGCAGTGAGCAGGAGGCGCTGGGACGCCTGGAGGTCTCCGACACGGTGGCCTTGGAGGCGGGCGCGTACCGGCTCCACCCCGCGCTGCTGGATGCGGGACTGCAGGTGGCGGTGGAGCTCCTTGCCCCGCTGACCGCGACGTCCGCTCCGGCGACGCATGTGCCGGTGGGAATCGGGCGGATTCGTTTCTTCCAGCGTCCCGGGCGCGCGGCCTGGGCGCGAGTGAAGGTCCGTGGGGAAGGGGCCGCGAGCGAGCGCGAGCGCACCTTCGACTTCTGGTTGCTGGATGAGCAGGGCCAGGTGCTGCTGGAGCTCGAAGCGCTGCGCCTGTTCCGCCTGGATGCGGGCGCCTCCGCCCGCAAGGAGCTGGGCGCGTGGCTCTACCAGGTGGACTGGGAGGAGCGGCCGCTGCCAGCGGAGCTGGCGTGGCCCGAGCAAACGCCGGGAAGCTGGCTGATTCTCCAGGACGGCGGCGGGGTGGGGCAGCGGCTGTCCGCGCAGCTCCTCACGCGAGGCGAGACGTGCGTGCTCGTCGCGCCCCGTGAGGCGTACCGGCTGACTGGACCGCGGAGCGCCGAGGTGGACCCCCGGAATCCGGAGCACTGGCGCCGGTTGCTCACGGACCTGCTTGGCGCCGGCGTTCCGCCTTGCCGCGGCGTGGTGCACCTGTGGAGCCTGGACCTGGCCTCGACGGAGGCGCTGACGCCACAGGCGCTGGAGGACTCGCGGCGGCTGGGGACCACCAGCGTGCTGCACCTGGTGCAGGCGCTTTCGGGGGCGGGCTGGCGGGATGCGCCCCGGCTCTGGCTGGCCACGCGTGGGGCACGTTCCGCGGGCAAGGTGGCAGAACGTGTCGCGGTGGCGCAGGCTCCGCTCCTGGGGTTGGGGCAGGTGCTGGCGGTGGAGCAACCGGAGCTGCGCTGCACCCGTGTGGACCTGGAAGGCGGCGCGGACGTCGCGGCGGATGCGCTGCTGCGGGAGTTGTCATCGACCTCGTTCGAGGACCAGACCGCGTGGCGGGGTGGTACGCGACGGGTGGCGCGGCTGGCTCGGGCGGCGGATGCGCTGTCCGCCCGTGAACCGGCGACGCTGCTGCGCGAGGATGGCACCTACCTCATCACGGGGGGCCTCGGTGGCCTGGGACTGGAACTCGCGCGCTGGCTCGTCTCCCAGGGCGCACGTCACCTGCTGCTGATGGGCCGCCGTGCTCCCTCCGCGGAGGCGGAGCAGGCGCTGGCGGCGCTTCGTGAGGCCGGCGCTCGGGTGGGGTCCTTCCAGGGCGACGTCGCGCGGCTGGAGGACGTGACGGGCGCGTTGGCTCGGGTGGAGGACGCGATGCCTCCGCTGCGCGGCGTGTTCCATGCCGCGGGGCTCCTCGAGGACGGATTGTTGCTCAACCTCACCGAGGCGCGCTTCGCCTCGGTGTCGGCACCGAAGGTCCTGGGCAGTTGGAACCTGCACGCGCAGACGCGACACCTGCCGCTGGAGCACTTCGTCCTGTTCTCCAGCGTGGCCGCTTCGCTGGGCACGCCGGGGCAGTCGAACTACGCGTCGGCGAATGCCTTCATGGACGCGCTGGCCCAGGCCCGCCGGGCGGAGGGGTTGCCCGCGCTGAGCATCAACTGGGGCACCTGGACGCAGGTGGGCCTCGCGGCGGCGCAGTCCATCCGCGGTGAGCGTCTGGAGGCACGTGGCCTGGGAGGCATGGCGCCGGACAAGGCGCTGGCGGTGCTCGGCATGCTGCTGGGACAGGAGCGGCCACAGCTCAGCGTCATGGCCTTCGAGCCGCGCCAGTGGCTGGGCTTCTATCTGGCCGCGGCGCAGTCTCCGTACTTCACGAAGCTGGCGCAGGAGCCGTCCAGCCGTCCCTCTGTGAGCGCGGGCAAGAGCCGGATTCGAGAGCAGCTCGAGGCGGCCCGTGCGTCCGAGCGCCGCGGCCTGCTGGATGCGCACCTGCGCGAGCTGATTGGCGGGGTGCTGCGGATGGCGCCCGCGCGCATCGAACCACGGACACCGTTGGTGACCTTCGGGCTCGACTCGCTGATGAGCATGGAGATTCGCAACCGCCTGGAGGCGGCGCTCGGGCTGAAGCTCAGCGCGACGGTGGTGTGGACCTATCCGACGGTGGCCGCGCTGGCGCCGTTCCTGGCGGAAAAGCTGGCGCTTCCGCTGGAGGACTCCCGCCCCGAGCCCGCGCTGGAGGTGGCACCGGTGAAGGCCTCCCAGGCGGATGTGACGGCCAGCGAGATTGACGACCTGTCGGAAGAGGAAGTCGAGCGGCTGTTCGCTCAGAGGATGGCGCAAGGCTCATGACGACGTTCGCGGAGAAGATTGCGCAGTACTCCCCCAAGCGGCTCGCGCTGCTGGCGATGGACCTCAAGTCGCGGCTCGACGCGGTGGAGGGCAGCCGGTCGGAGCCCGTGGCCATCATCGGCATGGGCTGCCGCTTCCCGGGCGGAGGGAACGACCCGGCGTCGTACTGGAACCTCCTGTGCAACGGCGTGGATGCCGTCACCGAGGTGCCATCCTCGCGGTGGACCCGTGAGGACATGGCGCGGATGGACCCCGAGGCCCAGGAGAAGCTGGGCGCGAAGTGGGGTGCCTTCATCAACGCGGTGGACCAGTTCGACGCGGATTTCTTCGGCATCTCTCCGCACGAAGCGCACCGGATGGACCCGCAGCAGCGCATCCTCCTGGAAGTGGCGTGGGAGGCGCTGGAGAACGCGGGCCAGGACATGTCTCGGCTGGCAGGGAGCCGCACGGGCGTGTTCGTGGGCGTGTACAGCGATGACTACGCGCTGTTGCAGGTGGGAAATCCGGCGGCGCGCGACTCCAGCAGTGTGACGGGCGCCATCAACTGCGTGGTGCCGGGGCGGCTGTCGTACCTCCTGGACTTCCAGGGACCCAGCCTGTCCGTGGACACCGCGTGTTCGTCATCCCTGGTGGCGCTGCATCTGGCCGCGCAGAGCCTCCGGCAGCAAGAGTGCACCATGGCGCTGGCGTGCGGCGTCAACCTCATCCTGTCGCCGCTGTCGTCGAGCCGCGTGTCCCGTGCGCAGGCGCTCGCGCCGGATGGACGCTGCAAGACCTTCGATGCCCGCGCCAACGGCTTCGTGCGGGGCGAGGGCTGCGGCGTGGTCGTCCTCAAGCGGCTGTCGGATGCGCTGGCGGCGGGGGACACCGTCCTAGCGCTCATCCGGGGGTCTGCCGTCAACCAGGATGGCAAGTCGGCGGGATTGACGGCGCCCAACGTGCTCGCGCAGAAGGCGCTCATCCGCCAGGCGCTCCAGAGCGCGAACCTGGAGCCCGCCGACATCGACTGCGTTGAGGCCCATGGCACCGGGACGTCGCTGGGCGACCCCATCGAGCTGGAGGCGCTCCACGAGGTGTACGCCCAGGGGCGCACCGCGGAGCAGTCGCTGGTGGTGGGCGCGGCGAAGACGAACATCGGCCACCTGGAGTCGGCCGCCGGCATCGCTGGCATCATCAAGATGGTCCTGTCGATGCAGCACGGGGCCGTCCCGCCGCTCGCGCACTTCCAGCGGCTCAACCCGCGCATCGACTTCGGCGGTGAGGCCCTCACTGTCCCTACGAAGCTGCACCCCTGGCCCGCGCGGGAGACGCGCAAGCGCCGGGGGGCGGTCAGCTCGTTTGGCATCAGCGGCACGAATGCCCATGTGATTCTCGAAGAGGCCCCCGTGGCCGCGGCGGCGCCCGCTGCGCCTTCTCGCGGGGCGTACCTGCTGCCGCTGTCCGCGCGCTCACCCTCCGCGCTTCAAGCATTGGCCCGGAAGTACGCGGACGTCCTCACGTCGTCCCCGGAGATGTCGCTCCGGGATGTCTGCTTCACCGCGGCGCTGCGGCGGACCCATCACGAGTACCGGACGGCGGTCGCGGGGGACTCGGCGGACGCTGTGGCGCGGCAGCTTCGGGAGTTCGCCTTGGAGGGGCCTGCTCCGGCGGCGACGGACACGGATACCCGGCGCAAGGCGGTCTTCGTGTTCCCGGGGCAGGGCTCGCAGTGGGCCGGCATGGGGCGGCAGCTCCTCGAACAGGAGCCTGTCTTCCGTGAGGCCGTGGAGCGCATCGACGAGGCCATGCGGCCCCACGTCACGTGGCGTCTGATTGACGTGCTGCGCGCCCCTGCCGAGGACTCCCGGCTCCAGGACATCGACGTCGTGCAGCCGGTGTTGTTCGCCATGGCGGTGGCGCTGTCCGCACTCTGGCGCTCCTGGGGCGTCGAGCCGGACGCGGTGGTGGGGCACAGCATGGGCGAGGTGGCCGCGGCGCACGTCGCGGGCGCGCTCTCCCTGGAGGACGCGGCGCGCATCATCTGCCTGCGCAGCCAGCTCCTGCGGCGCATCAGCGGCCAGGGGGCCATGCTCGCGACGGAGCTGACCCTGGAGGACGCGCGCAAGACGCTGGCGGGCCGCGAGGACCGCGTGGCCATCGCGGTCAGCAACAGTCCGACCTCCACGGTGCTGTCGGGAGAGAATGCCGCGCTCGAATCGATTCGCGCCGACCTGGAGTCGCGCAACGTCTTCTGCCGCTGGGTGAAGGTCGACGTCGCCTCGCACAGTCCGCAGGTGGACCCGCTGCGGGACGAGCTGCTCTCGGTGCTCTCGGCGGTGCGGCCCGGACGCTCCAGCGTGCCCATTCACTCCACGGTGACCGGCGCCTCCTGTGACGGCTCCGGCTTCGATGCCGCCTACTGGGTCCGCAATCTGCGCGACCCGGTGCTCTTCTCCTCGTCGGTGCTGCAACTCGCCGAGGCTGGGCACTCCGTTTTCCTGGAGATGAGCCCGCACCCGATTCTGCTGCCCGCTGTGGAGCGATGCCTGCAGCACGCGGGCCGCGAGGGCGTGACGCTTCCGTCCCTGCGCCGCGAGGAGGCTGAGCGGACCGTGCTGCTGGAGTCCGTGGGCGCGCTGTACCGCGCGGGACTCCCCGTGCAGTGGAAGCGCTTCTTCCCGGGGGGTGGGACGCCGCTCCCGCTGCCCACCTATCCCTGGCAGCACAAGCGGTACTGGTTGGACGCGGTGGCCACGCCCGTGGCCGCGATGGTCGAGCCGGTGACGTCCCTCAAGGGCCGGCCGGTGAGCGTGGCTCACGGCGTCGATGGCCAGGTCTTCGAGCTGGAGCTGGGGAGCAACTCGCTGCCGTGGCTTGGTGCTCACCGGTTGGGTGGCGTCGCGGTCGTTCCTGCCTCGGCGTTGGTGGAGCTCGGGCTGAGCGCCGCCGCCGATGCGTTGGGCCCTGGGGGACGGGGGCTGTCCGGCGTCGAGTTCGAGCGGGCGCTGGTGCTGCCGGAGACCCCGCGGCGGCTCGTGCAGGTCCACCTCTCTTCCGAGGCAGGAGGCAAGCACGAGTTCCACATCCACAGCCGCGCGGTGGGCGGGGCCTCGTCCGAGGCGGGGTGGGTGCGGCATTGCCGGGGCCATGTCCAGGTGCTCAGTGCCGCGATGGGCGCGTTGGCGTCCATCGACGCGGTCCGTGCGCGCTGTGTGGAGCACGTCCCGGGCGCGGCGGTCTACGGCGAGCTGGAGCGCTGCAACGTCCAGTACGACGAGCCGCTGCGGACACTGGACGAGGCGTGGCGGCGGCCGGGGGAGGCGCTGGGCCGGGTGGTGCTGGGCGCGGAGCGACTTCAGGAGGCGTCCCAGTATCAGTTGCATCCCGCGTTGCTGGACGCCGCGCTCCAGACGCTGGCGCTCGCGCTGGCGGCCGAACCGGGGCAGGCGGCGCTCTTCATGCCCCTGGGGCTCGAATCATTCGAGTGCGTCCCTGGCAGCGCGGACGTTCGGTGGGCTCACGTCTCCATTTCGCCCGCGTCTCGTCCTGAGGAGCGGCTGGGCACATTGTCCCTGCTGGACGCGGAGGGTCGCCCGGTCGCGGTGGCGCGCGGTGTCCGGTTGCGGCACGTGGCGGTGGAGCGGCTGCTCGAGGTGTTGGGGGAAGTCCGCGCGCAGGACTGGTTCCACGACGTGTCGTGGGAGCCGCGGCCGGCGGGGACACCCCAGTCGGCCCCCGCGGATTGGCTTGTGTTCGCGGACCGGGGTGGTTGGGGCGCGGCATTCGCCGAGGAGCTGCGGCGTCAGAACACCCCTTTTGTCATGGTGACCGCGGGGGACGCCTTCCAGCGCCTGGGAACGCGGAGCTTCGTGGTGGACCCACAGCGGCCGGAGGACATGGCGCGCTTGCTGCGAGAGCTTCCAGCGCTCGCGGCTGGGCACGAAGGCCGGGCGCTCTTCCTGTGGGGCCTCGACGAAACGTTGGATGGGCAGACGGCAGTGCCCGCGTCCACGGTGGCGGCGCTGCACCTGGTGAAGGCCCTCATGGAGGTGTCAGGGCATGCGCGGCTTTGGGTGGTGACGCGGGGCGCGCAGGTCACGGGCGTGGGAACCGAACGTGTGTCGCTGGCCCAGTCACCCCTTTGGGGCATGGGCCGGAGCGTCTCGCTGGAACAGCCGGGCGTTTGGGGCGGCCTCATCGACCTGCCGCCGACTCGGTCGCCGGATGAAGTCACCTCGGTGCTGCGGGAAGTCTCCGCGTTCGGAACGGATGGAGAGGACCAGTTCGCCTTCCGCGATGGGCGCTCGCTGGTCCCCCGGCTTACACGGGGAAGGGCAGGGACGGCCGAGGAGGCACTGCGCCTGCGCTCGGATGCGACGTACCTGGTCTCGGGCGGCCTGGGCGGGCTGGGGCTGAAGGTGGCGCGGTGGCTGGTGGAGCGGGGCGCGCGGCACCTGGTGCTGCTGGGCCGCAGTGGGGTCTCCGGTGCGGACGATGCGGCGTCGGTGCGGCGCCGCGAGGAGCTCGAGTCGATCCGGGTGATCGGGGCGACTGTCACGCCCATGGCCGTGGACGTAGCGGACCGCGAGCGGATGGCGGCGCTCCTGCGCGACATGGCGGCGACGCTGCCTCCGTTGCGCGGCGTGATTCATGCCGCCGCGCTCATCACGGAGTGCCGGTTGGAGGACCTGGATGTCGCCGCCACGACGGCGATGATGCGTCCGAAGGTGCTCGGGAGCTGGGTGTTGCACGACCTGACGCGCGGCCTCTCGCTCGACTTCTTCGTGATGTTCTCGTCGACGTCCACGTTGTGGGGCGCTTCCGGCTTGGCGCATTACGCGGCGGGCAACCAGTTCCTGGAAGCGCTGGCGCATCACCGCCGGGCCGAAGGGCTGCCCGCGACCACCATTCACTGGGGGACGTGGGACGAGATTGGCGGAGAGCGCGCCGACAACGCGCGGGGCTACGCCCGCTTCGGGCTGAACCCCATGGCCTCGGAGCGCGCGCTCGATGCGATGGGACAGGTGCTGCGGTCGGGCGCGAGCCATAAGACGGTCGCCTCCGTGGACTGGTCCGTACTCAAGCCCATCTGGGAGGCTCGGCGTCGCCGGCCCTTCCTGCTGAACATGGGCGCGGCGTCGCTGGCCACGAACGGTGGTGCCACTTCGCGGGCACGGTTGCTCTCGGAGTTGAAGGCGCTCCCTGCTGAGCGCCGGTTCGACACGCTCGTGCAACGCATCCAGGGCGAGGTGGGGCGCATTCTCGGCTTCGCTCCCGCCGACTTGCCCCCCGTGGACCGCGGCTTCTTCCAGATGGGGATGACGTCCCAGATGTCCGTGGAGCTGCGCAACGTGTTGCAGCGCGGACTCGAGAAGGAGCTGCCCGCGAGCCTCGCGTTCGACCACCCCACCGTCGTGGCGCTGGCGAAGCGCCTGGCGGGGAGCGTCACCGCGGTGGACATCCCGTTGCCCACGGTGGCGGCGGCTCCGGTGCAGAAGTCATCCCCGGTGCCTGCGGACGTCGGCGACCTGTCGGAGCGGCTGGCGCAAGTCTCGGAGCTGTCGGACGACGAAGTCGAGCGGTTGATTGCCCTGAAGTTGAGCTGAATCGGACGACTGCGATGAGCAAGGAATTCTACGAGAAGATTTCGAACCTCTCTCCCAAGAGGCTCGCGCTGCTGGCGCTCGACCTGCACGCGGAGAGCGAAGCCCTCAAGCGCGCGCGCTCGGAGCCCATCGCCATCGTCGGTGCGTCCTGCCGCGTTCCCGGAGGCGTGCGGACACCCGAGGCCTTCTGGCGCCTGCTGAGCCAGGGGTTGGACGCCATCACCGAGGTACCGCGCGAGCGGTGGGACGCGGAGGCGCTCTTCGACCCCGACCCGAGCAAGCGGGGCCGCACCTATGCTCGCTGGGGCGGCTTCATCGACGGCGTGGACCAGTTCGACGCCGCATTCTTCGGCGTCTCGCCCCGGGAAGCCTCGCGCATGGACCCGCAGCAGCGGATGCTGCTGGAGGTCGCGTGGGAGGCGCTGGAGCGCGCGGGCCAGCCGCCGGACCAGCTCGCAGGAAGCAAGTCCGGTGTCTTCCTGGGCATCATCGGCAGCGACTACGCGCAGCTCCAGGCGCGGCAGCTCGGCGATGCGCCGGACATCTATCACCTGACGGGAACCTCGCTGAACGCGGCGGCGGGCCGCCTGGCGTACACGCTGGGCCTCCAGGGGCCGTGCATGTCCATCGACACGGCGTGCTCGTCGTCGCTGGTGGGGCTCCACGTCGCCTGCCAGAGCCTGCGCAACCGCGAGTGCGACCTGGCGCTCTCCGCGGGCGTCAACCTCATGCTGATGCCGGACCCGACCGTTGCCCTCTCCAGCAGCCGAGGGCTGGCGCCGGACGGACGGTGCAAGAGCTTCGATGCCGCCGCCAATGGCTTCGTGCGCGCGGAGGGCTGCGTCGTCCTGGTGCTCAAGCGGCTCTCGGATGCGCTGGCCAACGGCGATGAGATTCTGTCGCTCGTCGCGGGCTCGGCGGTGAATCAGGACGGCGCCAGCAGTGGGCTCATGGTGCCCAACGGGCCGGCGCAGGAGCGGGTCATCGAGCAGGCGCTGGCGAGCGCGGGGCTGAAGCCCTCGCAGGTCTCCTTCGTCGAGGCGCACGGGACGGGCACGTCGCTGGGCGACCCCATCGAGCTGCAAGCGCTGGCGCGGGTGCTGGGCGCGGGACGGAGCGCGGATACGCCACTGTACGTCGGCTCGGTGAAGACGAATGTCGGGCACCTCGAAGCGACGGCGGGGCTCACGGGCATCCTGAAGACGGCCCTATCACTGCGCCACGAGGCGATTCCTCCGAACCTGCACTTCCACCGCCTCAACCCGGACATCGTCCTGGACGGGGCGCCCGTCGTCGTTCCCACGGCGCTCCAGCCGTGGCCCCGCGCCGAGCAGCCTCGCCTCGCTGGCGTGAGCGCGTTTGGCATCAGCGGCACCAATGCCCACGTCATCTTGCAGGAGCCGCCGGTGCCGTCACCGCGGCCTGCCGTCCCTGCTCGTGGCGCGGAGTTGCTCGTGCTGTCGGCGCGCAGTCCGGAGGCGCTCCAGGCCATGGCCGGGAGCCACGCGCATTGGCTCGCCGCGCATCCCGAGGTGTCACTCCGCGACGTCTGCGCCACGGCGTCCCTGTCGCGCTCCCACCATGAGCACCGCCTCGCGCTCGCGGGCCATACACACGCTGAACTCGAGGAGAAGCTGGGGGCGTACGCGCGTGGAGAGCCCGTGCCGGGCGCGGCCACGGGACGTGCATCGGGGCAGACCCGGCGCCGGGTCGTCTTCGTGTTCCCGGGGCAGGGTTCGCAGTGGCTGGGCATGGGCCGGAAGCTGCTGGCGGAGGAGACGGCGTTCCGCGAGGCCATGGAGCGCTGCGACGCGGCCATCCATGCGTGCGCGGGCTTCAGCGTTCTGGCTGAGTTGGCCGCCGAAGAGGGCAAGGGCCGCCTCCATGAAATCGACGTCATCCAGCCCGTTCTCTTCGCCATGGAAGTGGCGTTGGCGGAGCTGTGGCGCGCCTGGGGCATCGAGCCCGACGCCGTGGTCGGGCACAGCATGGGCGAGGTGGCGGCGGCGCACGTGGCCGGAGCGCTGAGCCTGGAGGACGCGGCGAAGATCATCTGCCGCCGCAGCCGGCTGCTTCGAGGCGTGAGCGGGCAGGGCTCCATGCTGCTGGTGGACCTGACGTTGGAAGAGGCGAAGCAGGCCCTTCACGGCTGGGAGTCGCAGGTCTCCGTCGCGGTGAGCAACAGCGTGCGCTCCACGGTGCTGTCGGGCGCTCCTGGGGCCCTGGAGGACATCGCCCAGCAGCTCAAGCAACGGGACGTCTTCTGCCGCTTCGTGAAGGTGGACGTGGCCTCGCACAGCCCTCAAATGGACCCGCTGCGGCCCGACCTGCTCGCGGCGCTCCAGGACCTCGCGCCGCGCGCGTCCCGTGTGCCCATCTGCTCGACGGTGACGGGACGGATGACGGATGGCGCGGAGTTCCGTGCCGGCTACTGGGCGGATAACCTGCGCGAGCCGGTGTTGTTCTCGAAGGCCATCGAGAAGCTCGCGGTCGACGGCCATGACCTCTTCATCGAGCTGAGCCCGCATCCCATCCTCTTGCCCGCGGTGGAACAACACCTGCGGCACCTCGGGCGAGAGGGGACGGTGCTGCCCTCGCTCCGCCGTGACGAAGACGAGCGCGGGGCGATGTTGTCGTCCCTGGGCGCGCTCTACGCCATGGGGCACGAGGTGGACCTCGAGCGCCAGCACCCCGTGCGGGGCCGGCTCGCAGCGCTGCCCACGTACCCGTGGCAGCACGAGCGCTTCTGGATTGAGTCGTCCACGCGGACCCGTCGTGCCCGGGACGCTGGCCACCACCCGTTGCTGGGTACGCACCTGTCCCTGGCGGGCCAGGACGGCGCGCACCTGTGGCAGACGGAGCTGTACGCGGACAGCCCTTCGTATCTGGCGGACCACGTCGTCCATGGGGAGGTCGTGCTCCCCGGCACCGGGTACTTGGAGATGGCGCTCGCGGGGGCCTCCGAGGCCTTCGGGCCGGCGCGGCTCGCGCTGGAGGACGTCATCTTCCAGGAGATGATGGTGCTTCCTCGGGAAGAGGCGCTGTCGGTTCAGATGCGCGTCATCCCGGAGGCGGATGGAACCCGTCGCTTCCAGGTCTTTGGCCGTCCGGTGGACGGCGCCGGGGCTTGGACACTGCACGCTGAAGGGCGAATGTGTGAGAGCACGAGCGCGGAGCCCTTCGCGCTCGACGAGGCGCGGGCGCGGTGCCCCGAGCTTCTGGAGGGCGAGAAGCACTACCAGCTCATGCTGGAGCGGGGCGTCGACTTCGGTCCCAGCTTCCGCCTGGTGAAGGAGATGTGGAAGGGCGAGGGCGAGGCGGTGGCGCGCCTGGAATTGTCGCCTTCCGTCGCGGCGGAGATGACGGCGCATCAGCTCCATCCGGCGCTGCTGGATGCCTGCTTGCAAGCCATCAACGGCGCGGGGCTGGGGGACCGCCGGGGAGAGACGTTCGTCCCGGTGGCGGTGGACTCGCTGCGCATGCACGGGCGGCCCGGACGTGCGCTGTGGAGTCACGCTCGTGTCCGGCCGGGCACGGGCAGTGGCCCGGGCTCGATTGAAGCCGATGTGACGTTGCTGGACGCGGAGGGCAACGTCCTGATGGAGGCCCGCGGCTTGATGGCGCGCCGTCTGGATGCGGTGCGGCGCCGGTCCGCGGATGAAATCGACCAGTGGATGTACCGGGTGGACTGGCAGGAAGCGCCGCGCGAGACGCCCACGGCCGTCTCGGAGTCCACGCCCGGCACCTGGCTGGTGCTCGCGGACCGTGCTGGTTTCAGCGGGAAGCTGCGCGCGGTGCTGAGCGAGCGCGGGGAGCGTTGCATCCTCGTCTCCCACGGCGAGGAGACCCGGCTCGTCGAGCCCGGCCACTACATGGTGGACCCGTCACGAGCGGAGGGTTTCACGCGGATTCTCGACGCGGAGTTCGGCGCCGGGCGTCCCGCATGCAGTGGCGTCGTGCACCTCTTCAGCCTGGACGTTCCCGGTCTCGAGGCTGGCACGGATGCGCTGGTGAAGGCGCGCACGCTTGGCGCGGCGAGCGCGCTCCACCTCACGCAGGCCCTGGTCGCGTCGGGCTTCCGGGACATGCCTCGGGTGTGGTTGGTGACGGAAGGTGTCCAGGCCGTCAAGCCGGGTGAGCAGGTGGCCCATGTCGAGCAGGCGCCACTCTGGGGCTTGGGACGCGTGCTCGCGTTGGAGCATCCCGAACTCCGGTGCTGCAGCGTGGACCTGGGGGCTCGCGATGAGGCCCAGGCTGGGGTGCTGGCCGACGAGCTCCTCGTTTCGAGTTCGGAAGAGCAGGTCGCGCTCCGAGGCTCCGCGCGGTTCGTGGCGCGGCTGTCGCGCATGGAGCGCAGCACGGCGGCGCCGGCGGAGTTGCGAGCCGATGCCACGTACCTGATTACCGGTGGCCTGGGTGGCCTGGGCCTGAAGCTCGCGGAGTGGCTGGTCGACCGGGGTGCCCGCCACCTGGCCTTGCTGGGGCGCAAGGGCGCGTCCGCGGAGGCGCAGCCGGTGCTGGATGCGCTGCGTGCCGGCGGCGTCGAAGTCCGGGTGTTCAAGGCGGACGTGGCGGCGCGCCCGGACCTGGAGCGGGTGCTGGGCGAGGTGGCGGCGGAGATGCCTCCACTCCGGGGTGTCTTCCACGCGGCGGCCGTCCTTGATGACGGCGTGCTGGTGAACCTCTCCGCCGAGCGTCTGCGCACGGTGATGGCGCCCAAGGTCCACGGCGCCTGGCATCTGCACACGCTGACGGCATCGGCGCCGTTGGAGCACTTCGTGTTGTTCGCCGCGGCGGGTTCGCTGCTGGGCTCGCCGGGGCAGGGCAACTACGCGGCGGCCAACGTCTTCCTCGACGCGTTGGCAGCGTATCGGCGTGGGCTCGGCCTGCCGGCGCTGAGCGTTGACTGGGGGGCCTGGGCCGGTGTGGGTCTGGCCGCGGCGGCCGAGGCGCGCGGGGAACGCATCACCCAGCGCGGCGTGGACACCATGCCACCGTCGCAAGCGCTGGAGGCGTTGAGCCGCATCCTGGGCAGCCCTCTGTCGCGCGTGGTGGTGATGCGTTTCGACCTGCGGCAGTGGAGCGAGTTCTACCTGACGGCGGCGCGCTCGCCCTTCCTGTCACGGCTGGCGCGTGAGCAGGCCAGCGCCGCGAATATCCCCGCTGTTCGCGGTGCCTTCGTGGAGACGCTCCGGGCCGCGGAGGTGCTGAAGCGCGCGTCGTTGCTGGAGGCGCACCTGTGCGAACAGGCCGGCCATGTGCTCCGGCTGGCGCCTTCACGAATCGACCCGCAGGAGCCCCTGGGCAGCATGGGGTTGGATTCCCTGATGGGGCTGGAGATTCGCAACCGGCTCGAAGCCAGCCTGGGCCTGAGGCTTCCCGCGACGCTGGTCTGGCGGCATCCGACGGTGGCGGCGCTCGTCGTGCACCTGGCTGAACAACTGCAACTTCCCATCACGACCCAGGCGGAGCCGCCGCGGGATGAAGCCGCCGCGCTCGAAGCCGCGATCGTCAACAACGTCAAGCAACTCTCGGACGACGAAGCCGAGGCGCTGCTTGCGGAGAAGCTCGCCGCGCTGGCCGATTGAAGAGATTCCGACATGGCAAATCGCACTGACGAGTCGAACGAGCTGTCTCCCGCCAAGCGCATGCTGGTGGCGCTGGAGAAGATGCAGTCGCGGCTGAATGCCGTGGAGGGCGCCGCGAAGGAGCCCATCGCCATCGTGGGCATGGCGTGCCGCTTCCCGAAGGCGGACGACGTGGAGGCGTACTGGCGTCTGCTCGAAGGGGGCGTGGACGCCGTGCGGGAGATTCCGCTCGACCGTTGGCCTCGGGAGGACGTCTCCGGCCTCACGGAAGGCGCGATGCGCTGGGGCGGCTACCTGGACGCGGTCGACGGCTTCGACCCGGGCTTCTTCGGCATCTCCCCCCGCGAGGCCGTGCGGATGGACCCCCAGCAGCGCCTGCTGCTGGAGGTGGCGTGGGAGGCGCTCGAGGACGCGGGCCTGGACGTCGATAAGCTGTCGGGCAGCCGCAGCGGCGTCTTCATCGGCGCCTGCAATGACGACTACCACTGCATGCAGGTGGAGCAGCCGGAGACAGGTGATGCGTTCAGCGCCACGGGCGTTGCCGCCAGTGTCCTCTCCGGCCGCCTGTCCTATCTCTTCAATTTCCAGGGCCCGAGCCTGGTGGTGGACACGGCGTGCTCATCCTCGCTCGTGTCGCTCCACCTGGCTTGCCAGAGCCTGCGGGCGCGCGAGTGCAACATGGCGCTCGCTGGTGGCGTGAACCTGATTCTCTCGCCGCAGTCCGTGCAGCTCGTGGCCAAGCTCCAGGCACTCGCACCGGACGGCCGGAGCAAGGCGTTCGATGCCTCCGCCAACGGCTTCACCCGTGGCGAGGGCTGCGGCATCGTCGTGCTGAAGCGGCTGTCGGATGCGCTCGCGGACGGCGACCACATCCTGGCGACGATTCGCGGCTCGGCCATCAACCAGGATGGCAAGTCGACAGGGCTCACCACGCCCAACGTGCTCTCGCAGCAGGCCCTCATCCGCCAGGCGTTGGACAGCGCGGGGCTGAAGCCGGAGCAGGTGAGCTATGTGGAGGCGCATGGCACCGGGACGCCCATCGGTGACCCCATCGAGGTGGAGGCGCTGCGCGAGACGTACGGTGCGCCTCGCGCGGATGGTGGCGTGTGTGGCATCGGTTCGGTGAAGACGAACCTGGGACACCTGGAGTCCGCGGCGGGCGTGGCGGGCATCATGAAGGTCGTCCTCGCGATGCGTCACCAGCGCATCCCGGCGCATTTGCATCTCAAGCAGGTGAACCCGCGCATCCAGATGGAGGGCAGCGCGCTCACCATCCCCACGCGGCTCACCCTCTGGGAGACGGCCGCCGGACAGCCCCGCCGCGCGGGCGTCAGCTCGTTCGGCATCAGCGGCACCAACGCCCACGTCATCCTCGAAGAGGCGCCCGCTCCGGCGGCGAAGGAGGCGCTGCCACAGCGGCCGGAGCTGTTGCCCCTGTCCGCGCGCAGCCGTGAAGCCCTCCAGTCCCTCGCTGAGCGTCATGCGGAGCGCCTGGGCCGCGGTGGGGCGGCGAGCCTCTCTGACGTCTGCTACACGGCGTCGTCCCACCGCACGCATCACACCCACCGGCTCACGGTGCTGGCGGACGCCCCCGAGCGCACGGTGGAGCGGCTCCGGGCCTTCGCGCGAGGCGAGCTGCCCGAGGGCACCTGGACGGGGCGCAAGGCGTTCGGCGCTCGCCGGAAGGTCGTCTTCGTCTACCCGGGGCAGGGCGCGCAGCGGGCAGGCATGGGCCGGGCACTGATGGAGCAGGAGCCGGTGTTCCGGGACGCGCTCGTCCAGGTGGACCTGGCGCTGCGGCCCCATCTGGGCTGGAGCGTGCTCGACGAAATCGCCGCGGACGAGCAGCGCTCGCGCCTGGCGGAGATCGACATCAACCAGCCGGTCCTCTTCGCCGTCGAGGTAGCGCTGACAGCCCTGTGGCGCTCGTGGGGCATCGAGCCCGACGCGGTGATGGGGCACAGCATGGGCGAGGTCGTCGCCGCGCACGTCGCTGGCGCGCTGAGCCTGGAGGATGCCTGCCTCATCATCTGCCACCGCAGTAAGCTGATGCGGAGCCTGGGCGGCCGAGGCGCGACCATGGCGCTGGTCGAGCTGTCGGTGGAGGAGGCAGAGGAGGCCATCCGTCCCTGGAGCGGCAAGCTCTGGCTGGGCGGACTGAATGCCCCCCGGTCGCAGGTGCTGTCGGGGGCGCCGGAAGCGCTCCAGGAGGCAGTCGCGGCGCTGGGGCAGCGCGGTGTCTTCACCCGCTGGGTGAAGATGGACGTGCCTTCGCATACGCCGTTGGTGGAGGTCATCAGCCGCGAACTGGAGGGCCGCGTGGCGCGCATCTCCCCGCGTGCCGCGCAGGTGCCCGTCTGCTCCACTGTGACGGGTGAGTTCCTGGATGGTACGAAGCTGGACGCCGCCCACTGGGGCAACAATCTCCGCCTCCCGGTGCGCTTCGAGGCGGCGACACGGCGGCTCCTGGCGAGCGAGCACTCCGTGTTCATCGAGGTGAGTCCGCACCCCGTGCTGCTCCCGGCCGTCGAGCAGACCCTGGGCGCCGCGGACGCGGAGGGCGTGGTGCTGGCGTCCCTTCGCCGTGGAGAGGACGAACGGCACACGATGCTGTCCTCGCTCGGCGCCCTCTACGCGACGGGCCACCGCGTTGCGTGGAACCGGCTGTACCCGAGCAAGGGCCAGCTCGTGCCGCTGCCCACGTATCCCTGGCAGCGCGAGCGCTTCTGGATGGAGTCCGTGTCTCGTGCAGCGCGGACGTCGAGGTCCACCTCGGGGCATCCGCTCATCGGTGAGCGCATCGACCTGTCCGCGCAGGGGGATGTCTCCCGGCTGTGGCAGGTGCAACTGGGCCCGAAGCACTTCCCGCTGCTGTCGGAGCATCGCGTCCAGGGTGTGCCCGCCTTGCCCGCGGCGGCCATGGCCGACATGGCGCTGAGCGCGGCCAGACAGACGCTGGGGGCGCCCGTATCCCTGGAGGAGGTGAGCTTCAGCGCGCTCATGGCGTTCCCGGAGGACGAGGAACGGGTGCTCCAGTTGTGGCTCTCCACGGAGCGTTCAGGTCCGCACGCGTTCCGGCTCTTCAGCGCGCCCGTGCTTCGGGAGACGCCGTCGGATGAGTTGAACTGGACGCTCCACGCGGAAGGCACCCTTCGCCAGGGCGACTCGGCCATCGCGGAGCCCGCTGGACTGGAGGCGTTGCGTGCGCGGCTGAGTACCCCGGTGTCGGTGGATGCGCACTACCAGGGCCTTCGCGACATCGGCCTGGACTATGGCCCCAGCTACCGCGTTATCACGGAGCTCTACCGCGCGGAGGGTGAGGCGCTGGGCCGCGTGCAGCTCGCGGGCGAGCGGACGGCAGAGGACGCCCGGTACAGCCTGCACCCCGCGTTGCTCGACGGTTGCTTCCAGGTCCTGGCGGCGGCGTTGGGAGGCGTGGACGGCGAAGGCGGCGTGTATGTCCCTTCGTCCTTCTCCCGGCTGCGCGCCCTGGCTCCGGCGGAGGCCGCGCTCTGGAGTCACGTCCGCATCGTCAATGGGGCCGCTTCGGGGGCGAGCGCCATCGAGTGCGACGTCACCCTCCTGGATGACCAGGGACGGGTGGTGGCGGAGGTGCAGCGGCTGGTCTGCAAGAAGGTCTCCGCGGGCAGCCAGCCCGTCGATGACGTGGACCGCTGGACGTACTCCGTCCAGTGGCAGCCGCAGCCTCGCGTGGCTCGGGAGGATGCCGTGGCTGGGCGGGGTGCGGGCCGGTGGCTCGTCTTCGCGGATGCGCGTGGCGTCGGACAGTCCTTGGCCCGGCAGCTCGCGGAGCACGCCGAGGTCAGCGTCGTGGTGGAGGCGGGGGCTGCCTACGCGCGGCTCTCCGAAGACCACTATCGCGTCAACCCGTCGCGCCTGGAGGACTTCCAGGCGCTCCTCCGAGACGCCTTCAGCGAGCAGTCGCCGTGCAAGGGCATGGTGCACCTGTACGGGCTCGACGTGGCGTCCAGCGTGGCGGAGCCAGAGACCTTCGAGCAGGCCGTGACGCTGAGCGGGACCAGCGTCGTGTCCCTGCTCCAGGCGTGGGCCCAGCGGGGCTGGCGCGACGCACCGCGCCTGTGGCTGGTGACGTCGGGTCTGCACGTCCTCGCCCGGGATTCGGCGCCGGGTGCTCCGGCGGCTGCTCCTCTCGCGGGCCTCGCGTCAGTCATCACCCATGAGCACCCGGAGCTTCGCTGCGCTCATGTGGACCTGAGCGCGCAGCCGTCCCCCGAGGAAGTCACGTCGCTGGCCGCGGAACTCCTCGCGGACAGCGCGGAGGACCGGATTGCGCTGCGCGGCGGTCAGCGCCACGTCGCCCGGTTGGGTCGGGGTGTCGCTGGTGGGAAGGCGGCGGAGCCCCGTGAACTCTCGGCGGAGGGGACGTACCTCATCACCGGCGGCCTGGGCGGGCTCGGGCTGGAAGTGGCGAAGTGGCTCATTCAACGGGGCGCCCGGCACCTGGCGCTCACCGGCCGGAGCGCGCCTACCGACGAGGCGAACCGGACGCTGGGCGAACTCCGGACGAGCGGCGCCGATGTGCGCGTCTACGCGGCGGACGTCACCCGCGCCGACGACGTGACGCGCCTGCTGGCTTCGATGGATGCGGAGCTGCCGCCGCTGCGCGGCATCGTCCACGCGGCGGGTGTCATCGCCGACGGTGTGCTCGCGCAGCTCGACGCGGAGCGGTTCCGCACGGTGCTGGCGCCGAAGGTCCAGGGCGCGTGGAATCTGCATGCCCAGACGCTGGGCCGTCCGTTGGACTTCTTCGTGATGTTCTCTTCCGCCGCGTCGATGCTCGGCTCGCCGGGACAGGGCAACTACGCGGCGGCCAACGCCTTCATGGATGTGCTCGCGCACCACCGGCGTGCGGCGGGACTCCCAGCGTTGAGCGTCAACTGGGGCCCTTGGGCCGACGTGGGCCTGGCCGCGGTGGCGACGAACCGGGGCGACCGCCTGGCCTTGCGCGGCGTGGGCAACATGCCGCCAGCGCAAGCCCTGGATGCGTTGGGGCGCCTGCTGGCGAAGGAGGCCGCGCAGGTGGCCGTGGTGCCGCTCGACCTGCGGCAGTGGCGCGAGTTCTACCTGAGCGCGGCGCAGTCGCCCTTCCTCTCCGCGCTGATGCAGGAGCGGGTGAGCACGCCGGCTTCGCGCAAGGGGACCGCGCGGGAGATGCTCGCGGCGGCGGAGCCTTCCCAGCGGCGGGGATTGCTGGAGGGCTACCTGCGTGAGCAACTGGGACGCATCCTCCGCATGGAGCCGGCGCGCATCGACCCCGAGCAGCCGTTTGGCGACCTCGGAATGGACAGCCTGACCGGACTGGAGCTGCGCAACCGGCTCGAGTCCGGGCTGAAGCTCACGCTGTCCGCGACGCTGGCCTATGCCTATCCCACGGTGCAGACGCTGACGGCGCACCTGTTCGGCAAGCTGGAGCCCGTCCTCGACGTCGAGTCGCGCGTCACGGTGCGTCCGGTGGTGAAGGAGGCGCAGGTTGTTCCGGCGGTGGGGACGACGGCGCAGGGCCCCGAACTGCTCGCCATCGTCGGCATGGGCTGCCGTTTCCCGGGCGGCGCGAATGACCCGGAGGCGTACTGGCGGCTGCTGAGCGAAGGCGTGGACGCAGTCCGCGAGGTGCCCGCTGACCGCTGGAAGAGCAGCACGGACGCGGCGGAGCACAAGGGCACGCGCTGGGGTGGCTTCCTGGACCGGGTGGATGGCTTCGACCCGGAGTTCTTCGGGATTGCGCCACGTGAGGCCGTGGCAATGGACCCGCAGCAGCGCTTGCTGCTCGAGGTCGCGTGGGAGGCGCTGGAAGACGCGGGCCTGCCGAAGGCGCGCTTGTCGGGCACTCGGACGGGCGTCTTCGTCGGCGTCTGCGGCAATGACTACGCGATGCTCCAGGCGGAGCGCGACGTGGAGGGCGACGTCTACTCCGTCATCGGCTGCTCCAACAGCGTGATTGCCGGGCGGCTCTCGTACCTGCTGGACCTGCGGGGGCCGGCCATGTCGGTGGACACGGCTTGTTCGTCCTCGCTGGTGGCCTTGCACCTGGCCGGCCAGAGTCTGCGCAATCGCGAGTGCGACGCGGCGCTCGTGGGCGGCGTCAACCTGCTCCTGTCGCAGCGGCCCAGTTCCTGGCTCTCCAAGCTGACGGCGCTGTCTCCGGATGGGCGCTGCCGGACCTTCGACTCGCGGGCGAATGGCTTCGTCCGGGGTGAGGGCTGCGGCGTCGTGGTGCTGAAGCGGCTCTCCGATGCGCTCGCCAGCGGAGACAACGTTCTGGGCGTGATTCGCGCATCGGCGGTGAACCAGGATGGTGGCTCCACCGGCCTGACGACGCCCAACGTCCTGTCGCAGCAGGCCCTGATTCGCGAGGCACTGGCAGCGGCCCAGGTGTCGCCCAAGGACATTGGCTACATCGAAGCCCACGGCACCGGCACGCCGCTCGGCGACCCGATAGAGGTGGAGGCCCTTCGGGAGACGTATGGCCACCGGCGCGAGGATGCCTCGCGCTGCTTCCTCGGCTCCGCGAAGACGAACATCGGTCATCTGGAGGCAGCGGCCGGCATGGCGGGCCTCATCAAGGTGCTGCTCGCGCTCCGGCACGAGGCCATTCCGAAGCACCTGCACTTCAAGGCGCTCAACCCTCGCATCTCCATCGAGGACACGCCCTTCGCCATCCCGATGCAGCAACAGTCGTGGCCTGTCTCCCAGCGGCGCCGTTACGCGGCGGTGAGTTCCTTCGGCATCAGCGGGACGAACGCGCACGTGATTGTCGAAGAGGCCCCCGCGTCTTCGCCCGCGCCCGAGGCCACCCAGACCGCCGCGCGGCTGCTCACGCTGTCCGCGAGGAGCGAGGGCGCGCTGCGAGCCCTGGTTCGCTCGTACCACACACTCCTGGTTCAACCTGGGGACGCGGCGCCTCGGCTCGAAGACCTGGCCTACACCGCTGCGCTGCGGCGCAACCCCCACGAACACCGGCTCGCGGTGGCCGGTTGTACGGCGGCGGAGTGGGGCGAGCAGCTCCTGGCGTTCCTCGAAGGCGGGGCACCGCCGTATCTGACGACGGGCGTCGCGGAGGGGCGCCGGGAACAGGTCGTCTTCGTCTTCGGAGGCCAGGGCTCCCAGTGGCAGGGCATGGGGCGTGACCTCTTCGCGAGCAACGGAGACTTCGCCGCCGCGTTGCGTGACGTGGACGCGGCGCTGGCCCCGCACACCCGGAACTCCATCATCGACGCGCTGATGGCGGACGGGCCCGAGTCCCGTCTGGAGGAGACGGAGGTGGCCCAGCCCGCCATCTTCGCCATCCAGGTCGCGCTCGCGGCCGCATGGCGTGCACTGGGCGTCGTCCCGTCCGCGGTCGTGGGGCACAGCGTGGGCGAGGTGGCCGCGGCACATGTGGCTGGAGCGCTGAGCCTGCCCGAGGCCGCTCGGCTGGTGGCGCACCGCAGCCGCATCATGCAGAAGGCGACGGGGCAGGGCCGCATGGCCTCCGTCGAACTGTCGCCCGACGAGGCTCAGCACGAGCTGGTGCCCTACGTGGGCCGGCTGTCGGTGGGTGCCATCAACGACGCCCGGAGCGTCGTCTTGTCGGGTGAACCGGCGGCGCTCGGAGCGGTGCTCGAAACACTGCGTGCCCGAGGTGTCGCCACGAGGGACCTGGGCGTCAACTACGCCTTCCACAGCTATCAGATGGCACCGCTTCAGGCCGAGCTGACCCAGGTCCTGGGCCACATCGAAACGCGGCCGACGTCCGTCCCGATGTTCTCCACGGTGAGTGGCGAGGCCATCGACGGCACGGCACTCGACGCGGCGTACTGGGCGCGCAACGTAGGAGTGCCCGTGCGGTTCTCAGCGGCCGTGGAAGCGCTACTGGCGCAAGGGCACCGGCTCTTCGTCGAGCTGGGGCCTCAGCCCGCGCTAGGCCGGTACGTGGAGCAGGCGCTGCGACGCCGTGAGCTGGAAGGCGCGGCGGTGCCGTCACTGCGCAAGGGGCGGGCTGGCCAGACGGTGATGCTGGGCGCGCTGGGCGGGCTCCACGTGAAGGGCTACCCCGTGGAGTGGAGTCGGATCTTCCCGGAGGGAGGCCGTCTCGCGTCGCTGCCGCTCTACCCGTGGCAGCGCTCGCGGTACTGGATTGACGATGCCCCCGTGAAGACGCTGACCCGGGCCTCCGTGGCCCGGAGCGCGGACACGTCGAATGTCCAAAGTCCGGGTGGCTGGGTCTACGACATCACCTGGCACGCGCGTGAGCGGGGGGCGCCTTCGCCGCGTGCGCCCAGGGGCGAGGGAACCTGGATCGTCTTCGGGAACCGTGAGGGCGTTGGTGCCGCGCTGGCGGCCCATCTGGACGCCCTGGGCGAACCGTGCTGGCTGGTCGTCCCCGGAGAGGTCGCGGCCGTCGGAGGCCAGAAGGTGCGGTCCATCCACCCGGACAACGCGGAGCACTACGCGCAATTGCTCCAGGACGTGGGCCCGGTGAAGGCCGTGGTGCACCTGTGGGGCGCGGATACCGTGTCCGGCGCGGAGCCCACGCTCGCGGAGGTGGAGTCCGCGCAGAAACGAGGCGTCCACGCGGCGTTGCGCCTGGTGCAGGCGCTGGTGAAGTCACCGTCCGCGAGCGGCGCCCGGTTGTGGTTGTGCACGCGGGGGACCCAGCCGGTGGGCAACGTCACGAGCGGCTCGCCCGTACAGGCGCCGCTGTGGGGCCTGGGCCGTGTCCTGGCGCTGGAGCACCCGGAGGTCTGGGGCGGCTTGCTGGACCTGGACCCCGCCGTGCCGCAGGGCGAGGTGGAAGCGCTGTGGCGCGAGCTGTCCGGAGCGGATGGCGAGGACCAGGCGGCGCTCCGCGATGGCACCCGTCACGTGGCTCGGCTGGTTCCCTCGGCGCCTGTCGTTGGCGATGCCCGCCTCACGCTTCACGCGGATGCGACGTACCTCGTCACGGGTGGCCTGGGCGGATTGGGACTCCACGTGGCACGCTGGCTCGTCTCTCAGGGCGCGCGGCACCTTGTGCTGCTGGGCCGGAAGGGACTGCCGAGCCGCGACGCGTGGGCCGCCATTCCCCGCGACAATGATGTGGGCCGGCAGGTCTCCGCCATCGAAGCCATGGAAGCGGAGGGCGCCGTTGTCCACGCCCTCAGCGCGGATGTGGCGGATGTGGCGCGCATGTCGGAGGTCATCGACGCCGTCCAGCGGGGACCGGCTCCGCTGAAGGGCGTCATTCACGCCGCGGGAGTCTCCACGCAGGTATCGCTGGAGGCCATGGACGCGGCATTGCTCGCTGCCATCCTGCGCCCGAAGGTGGCGGGTGGCTGGGTGTTGCACCAGCTCACGCAGGGGCTGGACCTGGACTTCACCGTCTACTTCTCGTCGGGCTCGGCCGTGTGGGGCTCGGCGCAGATGGGGCATTACGCCGCGGGTAACCAGTTCCTCGATGCGCTGGCGCACCACCGCCGCGCGCGGGGCCAGCATGCGCTGAGCATCAACTGGGGGCCGTGGGCGGCCGAAGGCATGGTCGCTGAGGAAGGACTGCGCTGGTTCGAGCGCATCGGCGTGCGCGGCGTCACCGTGGAGGGCGGGCTCCAGTTGCTCGGAGCGCTGCTCGCCATGGACGTGACGCAGCGGAGCGTGGCGCAGATTGACTGGAGCCGCTTCAAGTCCGTGTACGAATCGCGGGCGCCCCGGCCGCTCCTGGAGGTGCTCGGTGCTCCCTCCATGCCCACGCCGGTGGCACCGGTGGACGGCAGCGAGACGCTGGCGCAGTTGCGCAACGCCACGCCCGCGCGGCGCAAGGAGTTGGTGACGTCGTGGGTGCGTGAGGAGGTGTCCCGGGTGCTGGGCTTCGCCTCCAGCGCGGCGGTGAAGCTGGAGCAGGGCTTCTTCGACACGGGTATGGACTCCATCACCGCCGTGGAGCTTCGTCGGCGACTGGTGGCGCGTTTCGGTGTCCAGGTCCCGTCCACCATCGCCTTCGACCGTCCGACCGTCCTGGCCCTCTCCACGTATCTGCTCAAGGACGTGCTCCGGCTGGATGTGGAGGCGAAGGAGGAGACAAGCCGCGTCGTCAGCAACGCGACGGAGCCCATTGCCATCATCGGCATGGGTTGCCGTGTCCCACAGGCCTCGGGTCCGGACGCCTTCTGGAAGCTGCTGGAGGGCGGCGTGGATGCCATCCGCGAGGTCCCCGCCTCGCGCTGGAAGGTAGACGACTACTACGACGCGCGGCCGGGCGTCCCTGGCAAGACGTACACGCGCTGGGGCGGCTTCCTGGACGACGCCGACCAGTTCGATGCCCAGTTCTTCGGGATTGCGCCTCGCGAGGCCTCGAACATGGACCCACAGCAGCGTCTGCTGCTGGAGGTCGCCTGGGAGTCGTTGGAGCACGCGGGGCTCGCGCCCGCGCGGCTGGCCAACACCAAGACGGGGGTGTTCGTCGGCATCGGCAGCAACGAGTACGCGATGCTCAACGGCGTGGGGAGCGCGTCGGCGGCGGGTGACGCCTATATCGCCACCGGCAACGACGCGAGCTTCGCCGCGGGTCGGCTGGCCTACTTGCTCCGCTTCCAGGGGCCGGCGATGAGCCTCAACACGGCGTGCTCGTCGTCACTGGTGGCGGTGCACCTCGCCTGCCAGGCCCTGCGTGGTGGCGAGGCGAACCTGGCGTTGGCGGGCGGCGTCAACATGACGCTCGCGCCGCACTCCACCATCTACCTGGCGCAACTCCGGGCCCTGTCTGCGGACGGCCGGTGCAAGACGTTCGACGAATCCGCCGACGGCTACGTGCGCAGCGAAGGCTGCGGCATGGTCGTCCTCAAGCGCCTGTCGGATGCACAGCGGGATGGCGATGACATCCTCGCCGTCATCCGTGGCTCGGCCGTCAATCACGATGGTCCGAGCAGCGCGCTCACCGTGCCGAACGGGGATGCCCAGCAGCAGGTCCTCCGCGCCGCCCTGGCCAACGCGAACGTCGCCCCCTCGGACGTGGACTACATCGAGGCGCACGGCACGGGCACGTCGCTCGGCGACCCCATCGAGGTCCGCGCCGTGGCCAACGTGCTCGGCGAGGGGCGCACGCCCGAGCAGCGGCTGCTGATGGGCTCGGTGAAGACCAGCATTGGCCACCTGGAGGCCGCGGCGGGCATCGCCGGGCTCATCAAGGTCGTCCTGGCGCACCGGCACGGCGTGATTCCGCCGCACCTGCACCTCAAGAAGCTCAACTCGCACATCGAGCTGAACGGCTTCCCGCTGGACATCCCGACGCAAGTCACCGCCTGGCCGGAGCGGGCGCGTCCACGAATCGCCGGCATCAGCGCCTTCGGCTTGAGCGGCACCAACGCGCACATCGTCGTGGAGGAGGCGCCTCGGCCGGAGCCCGCCAAGGCGCAGGCCGAGCGCGGCGCGCAGGTGCTCGCGCTGTCGGCGAAGACGAAGGGGGCGCTCGCGCAGCTCGCGGTCCGAGTCGGGGAGCACATCGCTCAGCGGCCGGAGCTGTCGCTCGCGGATGTCGCCCACGCGGCGAACACGCAGCGCACGTCGTTCTCTCACCGCATGGCGCTCGTGGTGGAGACGGCGGAGCAGGCCCGGGAGCGGCTGCAGGCTTTCGCCCGAGGGGAGGAAGTCCCCCGGCTGGCCCAGCACCGATTCGAGGGGGAGGAGCCCAAGGTCGTCTTCGTCTTCACGGGACAGGGCGCGCAGTACGCGGGCATGGGCCGTGAGTTGTACGAAACGGAGCCTGTCTTCCGCGCGGCCCTGGACCGGTGCAATGCCCTGCTCGAGGGTGAGTGGAGCGACTCACTCCTCTCCGTGATGCACGGGGCGGACGCGCGCATCGACGACACCGGGTACACGCAGCCGGCGCTCTTCGCGCTGGAGTACGCCTTGGCGGAGCTGTGGCGCTCCTGGGGCGTCGAGCCCTGGGCGGTGTTGGGGCACAGCGTGGGTGAGTACGTGGCCGCGTGTGTGGCAGGGGTGCTGGAACTCGAGGACGCGCTCCGGCTCATCACCAGGCGCGCGCGGCTCATGCAAGAGCTGCCTCGCAATGGGGAGATGGTGTCCATCACGGCGAGCGAGGCGGTCGTCGCGCAAGCGCTGACTCCGTACGCGGACCGGGTGTCGATTGCCGCGGTCAACGGGCCCGCGGACACCGTCATCGCGGGTGAACGTGAGGCAGTGGAGGCCCTCTCCTCCGCGTTCCAGACGCAGGGCCTCAAGGTCCGGCGGCTCACCGTGTCCCACGCGTTCCACTCGCCGCTGATGGAGCCGATGCTGGATGCGTTCGAGATGGCGGCGGGACACCTCACCTTCCGGGCGCCGCGCATCCACCTGGCGTCCAACGTCACGGGGCAGGTGCTCGAGGAGGGCACGGTGCTCGACGCCGGGTACTTCCGCCGCCACGTCCGAGAGGCCGTGCGTTTCCACGACGGACTCAAGGCGCTGCGGGCATTGGGGGGAACCGTCTTCGTCGAGGTCGGCCCGCATCCGACGCTCATGGGCATGGCGCTCAAGGGCCTTGGGGACGACGCGGGCAGCTGGCTGCCGTCGCTGCGCAAGGGACAGCCCGAGCAGGCGCAGATTCTCTCCAGCCTGGCCGCGCTCTACACCCAGGGCGTGGATGTGGATTGGAGCGCGCTGAATGGCGAGCGCCACCGCGCCCGTGTCGCGCTGCCCGTCTATCCGTGGCAGCACCAGCGGCACTGGCTGGATGCCCTCAAGACGCCCCGCACGGCCTCTACGCATACCACCGCGCAGGCGCTCGTCGGTCAGCGGGTGCGCTCGCCCTTGAGCAAGTCGCTGGTCTTCGAGGGACGCTACAGCGCGCAGTCGCTGCCGTTCCTGGAGGACCACCGGCTCTACGGCACCATCGTCGTGCCCGGCTCGTGCCACATCGCGCGCATCATCGCGACGGCGGCGCAGTCGTTCGGAGCGGGGCCGTACACCATCGAGAAGTGCGTCTTCTCGCAGCCCATCGTGCTCGCGGACGACGAGGAACAGCTCGTCCAGCTCGTGCTCGCGCCCAAGGGACAGGGCCGGTACGACTTCGAGCTCTACAGCCTCTCCGCCACCGCCGACGAGGAGACCGAGGGATGGCTGCTGAATGGCACGGGAACGCTGGTGGTGGGAGACGGCCCCGCCCGTCCCGAGCCCCTCTCGCGGAAGGACATCGAGGCCCGCTGCGCGCGTCAGCTCGACGGAGGGCTCTACGAGCGCAACTGGGACATCGGCTTCAACCTGGGGCACGCGTTCCGCTGGATTGAGCGCATCCACAGTGGGGGCCGTGAGGCGCTGTGTCAGATGCGCCTGCCCACGGACCTGGATGACCGGAGCCTGTACGTCCATCCGGGACTGGTCGACTCGTTCCTGCAGGCGATGGGAACGGACCTCATCCGCGAGGACGCGATGCTGAGCACCGTCTACGTCCCCATTTCCGTGGAGCGCTTCCGATTCCACGCGCAGCCGACCGGACCCGTCTGGGCCTACGCCGTGCGACGGGACGCGGAGGAAGCGGTGGGCGAGGTCATCACCGGCGACGTCCTGGTGGTCGACGCGGATGGTCAGGTGCTCATCGAGATTGAGGGGCTGAAGCACAAGCGAGCGCCGCGAGAGGCACTGATGGCGGTGCTGCGCCACGGCCAGCGGGACTCCCTCTACGAACTGGGCTGGAAGCCGCAGCCCGTGCCCGAGGCTTCGCCCGAAGCCGGCTGCTGGATTGTGTTCGCTGACACCTCGGGCACCGCGGAGGCGCTCGCGGAGCGCATCCTGAAGCAAGGCGGCCGTCCGGTGCTGGTCCATCCGGGAGCGGCGTTCGTCCGTCATGGTGAAGGGCGCTTCACGCTGGATGCCCAGCGGCCCGAGGACTACGCGCGGCTGCTCCAGGAGGCGGTGCTGCCCGGCGAGTCCCTGGGCGGCATCGTCCACCTCTGGGCGCTGCGTGGGCCCGGTGGCGAGGATGTGGGTGCCCTGCGAGAGGCGCACCAACTGGGAGCGGGCAGCGCGCTGTCCCTGGCCCAGGCGCTGGCGAACTCCGCCTTCACCGCGCGCATCTGGTGGGTGACACGGGGCGCTCGCGCGCTCGACACGCGTCCTACGCCGCTGGCGATGGAGCAGGTCCCTCTTTGGGGCCTGGGCGCCGTCTTCTCGCAGGAGCACCCCGAGCTCGCTGGCGCGCTCATCGACCTGGAGCCCTCCTCTGTGCCGGGTGACGCGGCCGCCGCCATCTGGCGCGAACTGGGCGCCACCGACGGTGAGCGGCAGGTGGTGATTCGCGAAGGGCAACGGCACGTGGCCCGCCTTCGCGCCTCGCGGGACGTGGCGCGGACGGAGTTGCCGCGCCTGAACCCCGAAGCGAGCTATCTGCTCACGGGCGGGCTTGGCGGCTTGGGCCTCGCGCTGGCCGGCTGGATGGTGGAGCAGGGCGCCAGGAACCTGGTGCTCATCGGACGCGGCGCCCCCAGGCCGGAAGCGCAAGAGGCCATCCGCGCGCTGGAGACGGCGGGCGCGAGGGTGCTTGTGCTCCAGGCGGACGCGTCGAAGCAGGAGGACGTCCGTCGCACCTTGGATGAAGCGGAGAAGCTGGCGCCTCTGCGCGGCGTGGTCCACGCGGCGGGCGTGCTGGATGACGGCGTCCTCCTGCAACAGGACTGGAAGCGGTTCACCCGGGTGCTCGCGCCCAAGGTAGACGGGGCGTGGCACCTGCACACGCTGACGCAGGGCAAGCCGCTCGACTTCTTCGTCCTGTACTCGTCGGCGTCGTCCCTGCTGGGCGCGCCGGGGCAGGGAAGCTACGCGGCGGCCAATGCCTTCCTGGACGCGCTGGCGCATCACCGGCGTGCCCTGGGACTTCCGGCGCTGAGCATCAACTGGGGACCCTGGGCCGAGGTGGGCATGGCCGCGGAGCTCGCGTCCCGCTACCAGGCGCAAGGTGTGGAGGCCTTCACCCCGGCCGAGGCGCTGGAGGCCTTCGGCAAGGCCTTCAGCCGTGCGCAGCCGCAACTCACCCTGTTGCAGGTGCAGTGGTCGCGCTACCTGGCGCAGTTCCCCCGGGGGGCGGCGCCCACGCTGCTCGCCGACGTGGCAGGGCAGGTGCGTGCCGAGCCCGAGGCGGACGGCCCGTCGGCCTCGGAGTTGCGGCGCCGGCTCGACACCGCGGAACCCCGCCAGCGCATGGCGCTGCTGTTGGAGCACGTCCTGGACGCGGCGGTGAGGGTGCTCGGCCTGGATGCATCCACGCCGCTGGAGCCACGGCAGCGGCTGTTCGAAGTGGGCATGGATTCGTTGATGGCGCTGGAGCTGCGCAACCGGCTGCAGAAGACGGTCGGTGCGTCGCTGCCTTCGACGCTCGTCTTCGACTACCCGACGGCGGAGGCCATCGCGGCCTACCTGCTGGGCGAAGTCTTCGGCCAGGAGCCGCAGCCGGCCGCGGAAGGACAGGGAGCGGCTCAGGACACGGCGCTTCTCGATCGAATCATGGAGCTGTCGCCGGATGAGCTTGCCGCCTCGCTCGAAGCGAAGCTCGCCGCACTGATGGAAGAAGGAACATGAGCAACTCGCCAAAGTCAGCTGAACCCTCCGCGTTGCAGCGCGCCGCGTTGCTCGTGGAGAAGATGCAAGCCCGCCTCGATGCGGTGGAACGCGCCCGGACCGAGCCCATCGCCGTCATCGGCATGGGTTGCCGTTTCCCCGGTGGTGCCGTCGATGGACCGTCGTACTGGCGGATCCTTCGAGACGGCGTGGATGCGCTGCGCGAGGTGCCCGAGTCCCGCTGGGACGTGCAGGGCTACTTCGACGCGACGCGCGGGATGCCGGGGAAGATGTACGGCACCCGCGGTGGCTTCCTCGATGACGTGGAGCACTTCGACGCCGAGTTCTTCGGCATCGCGCCGCGCGAAGCGGCGAGCCTGGACCCACAGCAGCGCATCGCCCTGGAAGTGGCGTGGGAGGCCCTGGAGAACGCGGGCGTGGCGCCCGGTCAGCTCATGGGCAGCAAGACGGGCGTCTTCATGGGCGTGATGTCCAGCGACTACATGGCACGCCTGCTCAAGGAAGACGACGCGACCCGCTTCGACGGGTACATGGCGACGGGCAACGGCTACAGCTTCGTCCCGGGGCGCATCTCCTACGTGCTGGGCCTGCAGGGGCCGTGCATGCCGATCGACACGGCGTGCTCGTCATCACTGGTGTCGCTCCACCTGGCCTGCGAGAGCCTCCGGCGCGGCGAGTCCAATCTCGCGCTCGCGGGCGGCGTCAATCTCATCCTGTCCCCTGAGACGACGATTTGCCTTTGCAGCATGCAGGCGCTCGCGAGCGACGGCCGCTGCAAGACCTTCGACGCGGCGGCCGACGGGTACGTGCGCGGGGAGGGGTGCGGCATCCTCGTGCTCAAGCGACTGTCGGACGCGCAGCGCGATGGCGACGACATCCTCGCGTTGATTCGTGGCTCCGCCGTCAATCATGACGGGGCCAGCGGCGGACTGACGGTGCCCAACGGACCGTCGCAGCAAGCTGTCGTGTCGAAGGCGCTGGAGAACGCGCGCGTGCCGCCGGCCCTCGTGGGCTACATCGAAGCCCATGGCACGGGCACGCCGCTGGGCGACCCCATAGAACTCCGGGCGCTGGGAGCCGTGCTGGGCAAGGGACGTCCGGAGGACCGGCCCTTCTTCATCGGCTCGGTGAAGACGAACATCGGCCACCTGGAGCCGGCGGCCGGAATCGCCGGCGTCATCAAGACGATTCTGTCGCTCCAGCACCGGGAGATACCGCCGCACCTGCACTTCCACACGCCCAATCCCCACGTGGAATGGGACCGCATCCCCGCGCGTGTCCCCGTCGAGCGAATCCCCTGGCCGGCCCACGAGGGGCGGCGCATCGCGGGGGTGAGCTCCTTCGGACTGAGTGGCATCAACGCGCACGTGGTGCTGGAGGAAGCCCCCGCACCCGCGGCCACGCCCGCCGCTTCCGAGGTCGATACCGCGCAGCTCGTCGTCCTGTCCGCCAAGACGGCGCCAGCGCTGGCCGACCTGGCCCGGACGTGGAGCACGTTCCTGAAGCGCGAGGACGTGGGAACGCTCGCGGACCTCAGCTACACGGCGGCCCTGTGCCGTACGCACCATGACCACCGGCTCGCGCTCGCGGCGAAGTCTCCCCAGGAGCTGGTCGCGCAGCTCGACGCGTTCGCCGCCGGAGAGAGTCACCCCGGTCTGTCCGTGGGGCGCCGGAGCAACAGCCAGAAGGTGGTCTTCGTGTTCCCCGGCCAGGGCTCGCAGTGGCTCGGCATGGGACGGCAACTGTACGCCCAGGACACGACCTCCCGTGAGGCCATCGACCGGTGCCACGATGCACTGGGCCGCTACACGGACTGGTCGCTGCGCGAGCTGTTGACGAACCCCGGTCAGCAACCGCGTTGGAATGACATCGACGTCATCCAACCGACGCTGTTCGCCTTGCAGGTGTCGCTCGCGGCGGTGTGGCGTTCACTGGGCCTGGAGCCGCACGCGGTGGTGGGGCACAGCATGGGCGAGGTCGCCGCGGCCCACGTCGCGGGGGCGCTGTCGCTGGACGACGCCGCGCGCATCATCTGCGAGCGCAGCAAGCTGCTCCGGCGGGTCAGCGGCCAGGGCGCCATGGCGGTGGTGGACCTCTCACGCGAACAGGCCGAGGCGGAGATTCGGGGCGCGGAGGACCGGATTGCCATCGCCGTCAGCAACGGCCCGAAGGCCACGGTGCTCTCGGGAGACCCGGCGGCGCTGAAGGAGGTGTTGGAGCGCCTGGAGAAGCGCGAGGTCTTCTGTCGTTGGGTGAAGGTGGACGTGGCGTCCCACAGCCCCCAGATGGACCCGCTCCGGCAGGACTTGCTGGAGCGGATGGCTGGCATCCGTCCGACGGGAAGCACGGTGCCGCTCTACTCGACGGTGACGGGCGCCCCCATCGACGGCCGGGAGTTGAGCGCCGCGTATTGGGTGCGCAACCTGCGGCAGCCCGTGCTGTTCGCGGACGCGGTGCAGCGTCTCATCCAGGACGGGAACGTCCTGTTCATCGAGCTGAGCCCGCATCCCATCCTGGTGCCCTTCGTGGACGCGATGCTGCGGGAAGGCGACGCCTCCGGCCGTGGCCTGGTCGTCCCGAGCCTCCTCCGGGAACAGGAGGAGTGGCCGTCACTGCTCGCGTCACTGGGCGCGCTGGCCACCCGAGTGGACCGCGTGGACTGGCTCCGGCTGCATCCGGACAAGCGGCGGCGAGTCGCACTGCCGGCGTATCCCTGGCAGCGGGAACGGCACTGGCTGGAGCTGAGGCCCACGCGTGCAGCGGGAGGCCGCTTCGTGCGAGCAGGGGCGGGTGCCCATCCGCTCCTGGGTGTTTCCTTCACGACCTCCGTGCAGCAGGAGACCCGCTTCTGGGAATCCACACTGAGCGCGAGCGAGCCCCCGTTCCTCGCGGACCATCGCGTGGCGGGCTCGGTGGTGGTGCCGGGCGCGGCCTATCTGGAGATGGCGCTGTCCGCGGCGCATGCGATGTCGGGAGGCACCGCGCACGAGCTGGTCGACACCTCCTTCAAGGAGGGGCTGCTCCTGCCCGAGGGCCAGGAGCGCACCGTCCAACTGGCGCTGCACGGCGAGCAGGGCCGCACCCTCACGTTTCAGCTGTCGAGCCAGAAGGCGGAAGCAGCGGGGTGGATGACGCACGTCGTGGGCAGGCTCCGCCTCTTGGACGCAGGGCAGGCGGGGCAGGCGTCCGAATCGTTGGAGGCCATCCGCGAGCGTTGCCCCGACGTCCTGACCCAGGCGGCGCATTACGAGACGCTGGCACGCAACGGCGTGGCCTACGGGCCCGCGTTCCAGGGCGTGCAGCAGGTCTGGCGAGGGCGAGGGGAGGCGCTCGGCCACCTCCGCCTGCCGGAGTCATTGGCCGCTCGGGCCTCGGCGTATCGAATCCATCCCGCGTTGCTCGACGCCTGCTTCCAGTTGGTGTCCGCCGCGGTGCCTCCGGAGGACATGCCACAGGACGTGGGGCCCGCCGTCCCGGTGGCGCTCGAGAACCTGCGGCTTCACGCACCGCCCCCGACGGAGGGCTTCTGCCACGTCCGGATGCGGACACTTGAGGGCACGCGCCGGGGCGTCTACGAGTTCGACCTCGTGCTGCGCGATGCGTCCGGCACGCTGCTGCTGGAGGCGCTGGGGCTGCGGGTTCAGCAACTGGATGCTCCCGTGGCGGATGCGGAGGGCCGGGACCTCTACTTCGCCCAGACGTGGCGCCATGCCCCCTCCGTCGATCAGCTCCCCGCACAGGGCGCCGAGGCGGGCGGAAGTTGGTTGCTCATCACGGATGGCAGCGAGCTGGCGGACACGGTGGAGTCACAGCTCCGCGCGCGCCAGGGCGAAGTCACCCGTATCGACCTGGGTGGCTCCAAGCCGGGCCGCCGTACCGTGGACGTGTCGTCGCCGATGGCCTTCGATGAGGTGCTGGCGGAGACGTTCGGCAAGGGAGCCGCTGCGCGCGGCGTGATTCACCTGACGGGCCTGGAATCGGGCGACGTGGACCCGTTGATGAGCTGTGGCGGCGTGCTGCACCTCGTGCAGGGGCTCTCCCGGTTGGGCCTGTCGAGTCCGCCACGTCTGTGGATGGTCACGAAGGGGGTCCACCATGGTTCGGACAGCCGCTCCGCTTCGGACGTCGTGCAGGCGCCGTTGTGGGGCCTGGGGCGCACGCTCGCGCAGGAGCACGCCGAGCTGAAGTGCACACGGGTGGACGTGTCCGCGGTCATGCGCACCGAGGACGCCACCGGCGCGCTGGTGCGTGAGTTGCTCGTGGCGGACGCGGAGGAGGAAATCTCCCTCCGGCCTGATGGGCGACATGTCGGCCGCATCGTTCGTGGCACACCCGGCAGGGCCTCCCATGAGGCCATGGTCCCCGCCGAGGGCCAGTCCTTCCGGGTCGAGCGTGATGCTCAGGGGCGCCAGGAGTACCGGTCCGCGGCCCGCCGTCCGCCGGGGCCTGGAGAGGTCGAACTCGAAGTCGAAGTGGCGGCGCGTCCGGGGCTCGGCGGGGCGTCGAGCCCGGAGCGCTGGGACGAAGCAGGTGTCACCGCATGCAGTGGGCGCATCGTGGCTGTGGGAGAGGGCGTGAAGGACGTCACCGTGGGCGAGGAGCGCATCGCGCTCGTGACGTCGGGCCTCGGGTCACACCTGTGCGTGCCCGTTGGGCACACCGCGCCGCGTCCGCCCTCGTCGTCGCATGAAGAGGCCGCGGCGCTGGCAGCGACGGTGCTGCCTGTCTGGTACGGCCTGTTCCACCTGGGACGCTTGGAGAAGCGAGACCGTGTATGGGTCCTCGGGGCTTCGAGCGGACTCGGGCGAACGGCCATCCAACTGGCACGGCGCATGGGGGCGGAGGTCTTCGCCGAAGCCACGACGGATGACCAGCGGGCCTCCCTGCTGGAGCTCGGCGCCGCCCACGTCGTGGACCCCACGGACGCCTCATTCGCCACGGGACTGCTGGATGCGACGGGAGGCCGAGGGCTGGACCTGGCCGTCATCGCGCCGGGCGCTGTCGGCCTCAATCCGAGCCTCGCCGTGCTGGCGGAGGGGGCTCGCGTCATCGACCTGCGAGGGACGTCCGAAGCGCCCTCGGCCGGGGATGCGAACGTCGCGTGGTGCGTGGTCGACGTGCACACCTTCGCGCGCCGCAAGCCCGACCGGTTCGCCCGGCTGTGGCGCGAGGTGAAGGACGCCTCCGAGGCCGGGGGCCTGCCCTCCACCGTGAAGGAGGTGAGCACGCTCACCCTGAATCATCCCGGGGCACGCGTGGTGGTGCCGGCCACGGCGGCTCGGCGACTCCGCGCGGATGGGACGTACCTGGTGACGGGTGGCCTGGGAGGACTGGGCTTCGCGGTGGCGAAGTGGATGGTGGAGCAGGGCGCACGGCACCTCGTCCTCCTTGGGCGTGACGCCTCGTTGACACCAGCGCAACAGGCGGACGTGGCCACGCTCGAAGCGGAGGGGGCGCGCGTGCGGGTGATGGCGGCGGATGTGTCCGACCGGCCTCAGTTGGCCTGGGTCCTCGCGGAGATCGCCGAGGGTGGAGCACCGCTGCGAGGCGTCATCCACGCGGCGGGTGTGCTGGACGACGGCGTCCTGTCGCAGCAGACGGTGGAGCGCTTCCGCCGGGTGATGGCGCCCAAGGTCCTCGGGGGCTGGAACCTGCATGTCCTGACGCGCGACCTGCCGCTCGACTTCTTCGTGCTGTACTCGTCGGCGGCCTCCCTGTTCGGCGCACCCGGGCAGGGAAACTACGTGGCGGCCAATGCCTTCCTCGACGCGCTGGCCCATCACCGCCGGGTGCTGGGGCTGCCGGGCCTGAGCATCAACTGGGGACCCTTCTCCGAGGTCGGTCTGGCCGCCGCGCAGTCCAACCGGGGAGAGCGCCTGGCTCAGCGGGGCTCCGACAGTCTGACGCCCGCGGAAGGCAACGTCATCCTGGGCCGGCTGTTGGATGGCGACGTGACGCAGATGGCGGTCATGCCGCTCGACCTCCGCAAGTGGGTGGAGTTCTATCCGCGAGCGAAGTCCTCGCATTGGCTGTCGGAGCTCGTCCCGGCCAGCGCGGGGGAGGGCGCGCAGGCCGCCCGGGATGTGGCGCTGCTCGAAGCCCTGCGGACGGCGACACCTCGGGACGCGCGGGTGGCGCTGGAGAAGTTCGTTCGCGAGCAGCTGGGCCGGGTGCTCCGGCTCGACTCCGCGCGCATCGACGCCGAAGCGCCGCTCCAAGGCTTCGGACTCGACTCGCTGATGGGGCTCGAGCTGCGCAACCGGTTGGCGTCGGGACTGGGGCTGTCGCTCCCGGCGTCACTGATTTGGAAGCACCCGACGCTGGATGCGCTCTGTGCGCATCTCCAGAGTGAAGTCATGGACCGCGCCCTGGCCGAGACTCTCGCAATCCAGGCAGAGGCGGCCGCAACCAACGACAACGAGGTCTTCGTCCTATGAGTGTACGGGAGCTGTTGGGCACCCTCGCGGCCAGGGGCGTTCGCCTGCGTGTCGACGGTGACAAGCTGGTGGTGGAGGCGGGCAAGGCCGTCCTCACGCCGGAGCTGCGGACCGAGCTGGCGGCGAACAAGGCTGACATCCTCGCGTTCCTGCGCAAGCACACCGCGCACGACGAGGTGGGCAGCGGCCCTGAGCGGCCCGTCACGAGGCCCCAGGTCATCCCGCTGTCCAGCGGGCAGGAGCGGCTCTGGTTCCTGGACCGGCTGTCACCGGGCACCGCGCAGTACAACGTCCACCTGGGGCTGCGGGTACACGGCGCGCTGGACACGGTGGCGCTGCGCCGGAGCCTGGACGAGCTGGTCCGCCGGCACGAGGTCCTCCGGACGGCCTTCCCGGAGGTGGACGGAAGTCCAAGGCAGGTCATCGCGCCGCCCGACGTGGGCGCGACGCTGAGCGTCGTGGAGGTGCGGGGGCTGACGGAGGCGCAGCGCGACGAGGAGGTCCAACGGCGCTCGGAGGCGCTGGCCCAGCAGCCTTTCGACCTGGCCCAGGGCCCCCTGTTCCGCGTGACGCTGGTGTCCCTGGACGCCGACGACTCCGCGCTCTTCGTGACGAAGCACCACATCATCACGGATGGCTGGTCGCTCGGCGTCTTCGTCCGGGAGCTGTCGGCGCTCTACGCGTCTTTCGTACGGGGACAGGCCGCGGCCTTGCCACCCGTGTCCATGCAGTTCGCCGAGTCGGCCCTGCGTGAGCAGGCCTGGCTGGCGGGGGCCGCTGGCGGCCGGGAGCGGGCCTTCTGGAAGGAGAAGCTCCAGGGACTGCCGCCACTTCAGCTCCCCGTGGACCGTGGTGTCTCCAGCGCCACCAGCCACCGGGGTGCGACCGTGCCCGTGGCCTTCTCGCCCGGGTTGAGCGAGGCGCTGCGCGAGCTCGGCCAGCGTGAAGGGTGCAGCCTCTTCATGGTGCTCTACGCCGCGTTCGCCGCGCTCCTGCACCGCTACTCGGGACAGCTCGACTTCGGCGTGGGGACGGTGACCGCGAATCGGGGGAGCGTGCCGCCGGACCTCATCGGCTTCATCGCCAACACGCTCGTGCTCCGGAGTGACGTGTCCGGAGACCCGACCTTTTCGCAGTGGCTGGCCCGGGCGCGCAAGACGGTGCTCGACGCCCAGGACCACCAGGCGCTGCCCTTCAGCGAAGTGGTGAAGGCGGTCGGCGCATCGCGTGAGGGCGGGCTCAACCCGCTGGTGCGTGCCTGCTTCACGCTGGAGAACATCCCCGCGCCCACGCTGGACCTGCCCGGGACGCGCTGGTCATTCCTGGGCGGTGCACCTGACGGCAGCGTGGAAGGCGTCGCCAAGTTCGAGCTGTCCCTCATCCTGGCCTCTGGCGAACAGGGCCTGGCTGGCATGCTCGAATACTCGCGCGAGCTCTTCGACGCCACGACGGCGGAGCGGATGGTGGGCCACCTCCAGGTGTTGTTGGAGGCCGTCGTCGCGAAACCAGAGACGCCCCTGTCAAAGCTGCCCGTGCTGTCGACGGAAGAGCGGACGCGGCTGCTCACGGCCTGGAACGGCCCGGTGCTCGGCGTCCCGGCGCTGTGCATGCACGAGCTCATCCAGGCCCAGGTGGAGCGGACGCCGAACGCCGTGGCCGTGGTGAGCGGAACGCGGACGCTGACCTACGCCGAGCTCAACCGCCGGGCGAACCAACTGGCCCATCACCTGCGGCGGCTGGGCGTGCGGCCCGAGGCGCGCGTGGGGCTCTGCGTCGAGCGGACGGAGGACCTCGTCATCGGCCTGTTGGCCATCCTCAAGGCCGGCGGCGCCTACGTGCCACTGGACCCCGCCTACCCGAAGGAGCGGCTGGCGCTCATCCTCGAGGACGCGCAGGTGCCTGTGCTGCTCACGCAGCAACGGCTGCTCCCGGGGCTTCCCGCCACCGAGGCACGCGTGGTGTGTCTGGACGCGGATGCCGCCGCCCTCGGCGCCGAGCCGGAGGTGAACCCCGGGCGTGTCACGACGCCCGATTCGCTCGCGTATCTCATCTACACCTCGGGCTCCACCGGCAAGCCCAAGGGCGTGATGATTGACCACCGGAACGCCGTGGCCTTCTTGCAGTGGGCCCAGAGTGTCTTCTCGCCGGAGTCGTTGGCGGGGACGCTGGCGTCGACGTCCATCTGCTTCGACCTGTCCGTCTTCGAAATCTTCACGCCCCTGTGCTGTGGGGCGAAGGTCATCGTCGCGAAGAATGCGCTGGAGCTGCCCGAACTGCCCGCGGCGAAGGAGGTGACGCTCGTCAACACCGTGCCCTCGGCGATGGGCGCGCTGCTGCGAGGGGGCGGGGTGCCGGCGTCGGTCACCATCGTCAACCTGGCGGGCGAGGCGCTGGCGGGAGCGCTGGTTGACTCCATCTACGCCCTGGGCCACGTGAGAGATGTCTTCAACCTCTACGGCCCGAGCGAGACGACGACCTATTCCACGTTCACCCGTGTGAACCGGGGCGAGACGCCGACCATCGGCCGGCCCGTTGGAAATACCCAGGTCTACGTGCTGGATGCGAACCGGGAGCCCATGCCCGTGGGGGTGCCGGGCGAGGTCTACATCGGCGGGCATGGTGTCGCGCGGGGCTACCTGGGCCGGACGGAGCTGACGGCGGAGCGGTTCGTCACGTCTCCCTTCGCCGGGGACGCGGGCGCGCACTTGTACCGGACAGGAGACCTGGCGAGGTGGCTGCCGGACGGGCAACTCGAATACCTGGGCCGGATGGACCACCAGGTGAAGCTCCGCGGCTTCCGCATCGAGCTGGGTGAGATTGGCGCGGCGCTGCAGGAGCACCCAGGCATCCGCGACGCGGTCGTCGTCGTGCGAGAAGGCCCGGGCGCTGACAAGCAGTTGGTGGCGTATGTGGTGGGCCGCGACGGGAAGGCCCCCGAGCCGGGTGCGCTGCGCGACCACCTCAAGTCCCGGCTGCCCGAGTACATGGTGCCCTTCGTGTTCGTGGGCCTGGAGGCCTTGCCGCTCACGCCGAACGGGAAGGTGGACCGCGCCGCGCTCCCCGCGCCGGACCGTGTGGGCTCCGGGACGGCGAAGGCCCACGTCGCGCCGAGAACGCCTGGGGAAGCCACGCTGGCGGACATCTGGCGCCAGGTGCTTGGGGTGGAGCAGGTGGGCGTGCACGACCACTTCTTCGAGCTCGGAGGCCACTCGCTGCTGCTCTACCGGGTGCTCGTCCTCGCGCGGGCCGCGTCGGGCGCGGACATCCCGCTGAGGGCCCTGTTGCAGTCGCCGACGCTGGAGGAGATGGCGCGCACCATCGAGGCCGCGAAGACGGGCTCGCTGCCGGTCCACGACGTGGTGGCGGAGCTGGAGGCGGACGCCGTGCTGGAGGCAGGGCTGCTGCCGGGAACGGCGCTTCCGTCCACCTCCGGGCCCGCGCGCGCCGTGCTGCTGACGGGCGCCACGGGCTTCCTCGGCGCATTCCTGCTCGAGGAGCTCTGCCGGAAGACGCAGGCGCGCATCCATTGCCTGGTCCGCTCCAAGTCGGAGCAGGAGGGGATGCAGCGGATTCGCAAGAACCTGGAGAGCTACTCGCTGTGGCGCGACGACCTGGCGTCGCGAATCGTCCCTGTCCGAGGGGACATCGGCCAGCCCCTGCTGGGCCTGTCGGAAGCGGAGTTCCAGCGGCTGTCGGAGGAGGTGGACGCCGTCTACCACAACGGTGCGCTCGTCAATTTCATCTACCCCTACGAGTCGATGCGCGCGGCGAACGTGCTGGGTACGCGGGAGATTCTTCGCCTGTGCGTGCGCACGCGCATCAAGCCGCTGCACTATGTCTCCACGGTGTCGGTGCTGCCCGTGGGGCGCCAGCTTCCCTTCCGCGAGGATGAGCCGCTGGAAGCGGCTGCGAGCCTGGTGGGCGGTTATGCCCAGAGCAAGTGGGTGGCGGAGAAGCTCGTGCGTGAGGCCTCGCAGCGAGGACTCCCTGTGACGATTCACCGGCCGGGGCGGGTGACGGGGCACAGCAGGACGGGTGCGTGGAACACGGACGACCTGGTGTGCAGGACCCTCAAGGGCTGCGTCCAACTGGGGAGTGCGCCCAGCGTGGACGCGCTGCTGGACGTGACGCCGGTGGACTACGTGAGCAGCGCCATCGTGGACCTGTCCCTGCGTCCCGAGTCCCTTGGTCAGACCTTCCACCTGGTCAACCCGCAGTTCGTGCGAGCGGACGAGATGTGGAGCCACATGCGAGCCTTTGGCTACGGGCTGCGCGTGCTCCCCTATGACGAGTGGCTCGCGGAGCTCGGCCTCGCGGCGCCGTCCGACCGTGAGCTGGGAGACCTGCTCCTGTTCCTCCAGCAGGTGCCGCCCGAGGACCGGAGCGTGGGTGGGCCGCGGATGGTGGTCTGCGACAGCGGGCACACGCTGAAGGCGCTGGGAGGAACAGGGACGTCGTGTCCGACCGTGGATGCCACGTTGATTTCGACGTATCTCTCCTCGCTGGTGCAGCGTGGCTTCCTGGCTGCTCCCGCTGGGTGGTAGGCTTGCATGAAATGGCCATCCGCGTGAGAGGAGAGATCTCACGCGGATGGTCTGTTCAAGGTTCAGGTTCGATGGGCCGGCTCAATTGCAGACACGGCAGCCGAGGCCGCACGCCGTGGAGACGGTGCAGCAGTAGCCCGCGGCGGGCGTACAGCAGTAGCGCCAGCCGCCGCAGGTGACACAGCACTTGAGGGCCTTGTCATTGTCAGATGGGGCTTCCAGCGGGTTGATGTCCATCGCTCGGTCTTCCACGGTCGTCACGGAGACCTTGAAGGAGGCGCGGAGCCCCTGGTGGATCTTTCCGTCCGCACGGGCCTCGATGACCTCGATGGGAGCGGCCGACTCGAGGTCATAGCCATTGTAGATGGTGTAGCGAACGGTGTCGGGGGCGATGACCTCTGGCACGATACGGTAGGACAGCTTCAGCGTTTCGTTGGTGGCGCTGACGGGCTGTCCATCGATGGCGCGGAACGCGGCGCTCTCGCCGGTCTCGCTGTAGACGGTCATGTGAATGAGCTTCTTTTGAATGGCTGCGTCTGCGCTGCTGGCCACAAGGAGCAATGACGCCAATCCCACGACTTTAGAGAGGGTTCCGATCATGTCTGCGTTCCTCGTTGTGTGGTGGTGCGTTCGCGATTGGGAGTCCGAACCCCTCTCGGTCGTGAAGTCCTGTCAGTCACTCAGAGCGTGAGTGGATGCGGCCACCCGGGGCCCGGGGCATCTCTGGTGTTGCTGGATGGCTTTGTCTGTATATGGCATTGAGTGGCTGAGGTGTGGGAGTGGTTTGTGGTTGTGGTTTGGCATGTCGATTGAGGGACAGTGGTGGAGTGTTGGTATTGTCTGGTTTGCGAAGGTGGGCCGGCCGCGTCGGGTCAAGGCCAGGCGCAGGCCGGAGCGAGTGAGGAGTGGTGGACAGTGTGGCGTGGTAGACTGACCCTTGATACCGCTCCCGCCGTTGCGCGGGGCGGCTCCCTCAATCCACTGGAGCCACACCATGCAATGGAGAGCTTTGCCCTGCGTTCTCGCCCTATCCCTGGGCGCCTGCTCGGACCCCGAACCCGAGGCCCCACGGCCGTTGAAGGTTGTCCTCTTCCCCTACATTCCGGACTCGGCGGGGGATGGCTTCGCCAGCCTCAAGCAACGGCTGGAGGCGGATTTCGAGCGGGAGCATTCGGACATCGACGTGGACATCGTGTTCGACGCGAAGCTGGACCTCTATGACCTGGACGACGGAGGCACCCTGAACCAGCTTCTTGGGCCTGGAGCAGGGGCCGCGCAGGTGGTGGAGATCGACACGCTCATCATGGGTGAGCTCGTGTCGAAGGGCTGGGTGCAGCCCGTCGCCCTGGAGGCGGGGGCCGCGCATCCGGCGGCGGAAGAAGCCGTCTCCATCGCTGGCCAGAGCTACGGGGTGCCGACCTATCTGTGCAGCTACGTCGTCTACTCGAACAGCCCCTACCTGTCGTCGGCCACGGATGGCGATTCCCTGGTCCAGATCCTCACGGATGTGGCACCGGGGATGCGCCCGTTGGCGGCCAATTACAGCGGAAGCTGGACGCTGCCCTCGTCCTACTTGGACGCGTGGGCCGACACGAATCCCACGGGCGTGTTGTCCCAGGCGTTGTCGCTGCCGCTGGACGCGTCGGCGCTGGCTTCGTTCGAGGACGTGGTGAAGAGCTGTGAGCTGGAGGCAGGCGTCAACCCATGCCTCGACGGCACCTACGCGGATAGTTCCCTGGCGGAAGAGGCGTTCGCCTTGGGGCAGGCCAACGGCTTCATGGGCTACACGGAGCGCCTGTTCTTCGTCCGGAAGGCCAGCCCGGGCATGGCGCTGCCAGAAGTCATCTCCGTTCCGCTGGGCACGGGCTCCGCGCCCGCGGTGTTCGTGGATGCGCTGGTGGTCAGTGCGGAGTGCACGGGGACGTGTGCCGAGGACGCCCACGCCTTCACCGACTTCATGAAGGACCCAGACGTGCGCAGCCTCATCGCCTTCAGCGGGGACGCGCCGCAGGGCACGACGCCGCGCTATCTGCTACAGGCCACCCAGGCTTTCTATCAGCAGGAGCCCGCGCGTTCTGATCCGATGTATCAGAAGTATGTGCAGTTCTTGAGCGGGGCTCGGCCCTATCCCAATCAGGGCTTCCCGCAGAACCGGAAGACGCTCCAGTCGGCGCTGATGGACGCGCTGCAGTAGAAAGACGTGCGGGTGTCGTCATGCGTCACGGCCTTCTGCGTTACAGTTTGCGATCCCCATCAGGAGGTCGTGACATGACGGTTGCTGGCAAGCGCCCCAACTTCCTCATCATCACCACGGACGAGGAATGATCTCCGCCTCCGTACGAGAACGAAGAGGCCCGTCTGCTTCGTGTCGAGAATGACCAGGTTGGCCAGGAGCTCCGCAAGCATGGCATCGAGTTCCTCCGGCACCACACGGCCTCCACGGCCTGCGCGCCCAGCCGCACCACGCTCTACACGGGGCAATGTCCGTCGTTTCATGGCGTGAGTCAGACGCTCGGCATCGGGAAGTCCTCGTTCGATCCGGACATGTACTGGCTGGCGCCCAACACCGTTCCCACGTTGGGGGAGTACTTCCGCAAGCGGGGAAGCTGCCGGACGTTGCCCCTTCGCCAACGGCAGGTGAGTCGCTCGAAAGCAAGCCGCGCTGTCAGAAGGACTACGTCTACACGTATCCGCGCATGTACCTGCCGCAGCGCGATACCGCGTCGTACCGGCAGTTCTATTACTTCCTCATGGCGGAGGTGAGTAAACACAGCCAACGGGTTTACGAACATCTCAAAAAGACCTCCTTCTTAGAGAACACCATCGTCGTCCTCACGTCCGACCATGGTGAGATGCTCGGGGCTCACGGCGGCATGATGCAGAAGTGGTACAATGCCTATCAGGAGACGCTGCACGTGCCGTGCGTCATTTCAAATCCAAGGCTGTTTCCGGAGCCCCGGAAGACGGAGGTGGTGACGTCGCACGTGGACCTGGTGCCGACGCTGCTGGGGCTCGCGGGAATCGACGCGGATGCGGCCCGGCGAGAGCTGGCACGGGACCACTCGGAGGCGCAGCTGCTGGTGGGCAGGGACCTGTCCGGTCTGGTGCTGGGCCGGGAGTCCGAGCGGCATGAGCCCATCTATTTCATGACCGACGACAACGTCGAGTCAGGGCTCCAGATGACCAACAACCTCACCGGCCAGGCGTTCGCGGGCGTCATCCAGCCCAAGCACATCGAGACGGTGGTCACCCGCCTTCCCGAGCTCACGGGAGACACGCCCTGGAAGTACAGTTGCTATTCGGACAACCCGCGCTTCTTCGTGGGCGCGGCGGGGAACACGGACGAGGTCGCCACGGCGCGGTTCATTCCTCGTGAGTACGAGTGTTACGACCTCACGGAGGACCCGCTGGAGACCCGGAACCGGTGCAGCGCGGTGGCGGCGCAGCCCTTGTCGCAAGACATCCGTGACGCGCTCGACAAGGTCCTGAAGGAGCAGTGGGAGAAGAAGCGGTTGCTGCCCCAGAACCTGAATCGGAACGCGCCGACAAAGGGCCCGCTGCGGGACTGAGGTCACGCCGTTCGACAGCGCGGAGCCCTTCGCACGTGGCGCAGGCCGGCTTGATGCCGGACCTTCACCACGTCGAAGGGGGCCCCATGCCGTCCATGACCTGCCGTGTTGTCACGACTCAGCAAGAGCTGGATGACGCGCTTCGCGTCCGTTGGGTTGTTTTCGGAGGCGAGATGCGGTTGATGGCCGGACAGGAGTTCCCGACACAGCGGGAGGTGAATGGCTTCGACAAATTGTCGAGCACCGTCCACCTGGTCGTCTACGTGGAGCACGGGCCCGTGGCGACCGTGCGGATACTGCTGCCGAATCCCGAGGTGGCATCCGCGACCGGCGGCGTGCTGGGCGTCGAGATGGAGCATCGCTTGGACCTGACGGGTCTGGTTGAACCAGGACAGGTGGTGGCGGAAGCAGCGCGCTTCTGCGTGCACCGGCAGTGGCGGCACTCCGATGCGGTGGTGCTGCTGCAGGCTGCCTTCTACGCTGAGAGCCGGCGGCGCGGCGTCACCACTGGCTTGCCAGGGCGAATCTGGAGACGGACTCGGAGGTGGATGCGCGCCTCATCCAGCAGGCCATTGCCCACCACGGCTGGCTGAGCCCCCACTGGAGGGTGAGGACTCCCGAAGATTCCGTGACACCTGCCGTGTCGAGCACGCCCTTCTACACGCCCGAGGATCGGGCACGCGCCCTGGAAGAGTAGTGGGACACGGTGCGGTTGCCTCGGTCGCCCGCGCTCGTTGCTCGGCGAATGGGCGCGCGGTTCATCTCCGAGCCGCTCTATGACACGAGCTTTTGTCGCTTCACGTTGCCGCTCATCGCCGCTCTGGATGGCATTCCCTCCAGTACGCTGGAGCGGTTCGCCGCGCAGATACCCGAGGAGAGCACGTACCTCTCGAGAGGTAGAGACATCTCCCCTTGACCGGACCATCCTTCCTCATCAGCGGGCACTTCAGAAGGGAGGATGGCCATGCCGTGTGCTTCAAATAGGTCGCAGGAGCCGCGCGGCCTGGTACAGGAAGTCGACCCGGTTGTCGCAGTTCAGAGCCTTGTAGATGTTGCGCACGTGAGTTTTTGCCGTGTGAAGAGTGATGTTGAACTCCTTGGCAATCAACTCTGGGCTCCAGTTCCTGAGGAGCCCCCACGCGATTTGCATCTCCCTCGCACTCAAATACTGAGCAAGCTCTTCTGGAAGCGGAATGGACTTGGGAACTTCGTGCAGAAGCATCGCCCACTGCCTCGGCCCATCCGATTCGGGAAGTTCGATGAAGATCACCACCAGATTCTCATCGTCGCGCGGGAAGATCAGTCGGTGCTCCCGCGGCCTCATGAGGATGTCTACCTGGGACAACGTCTTGATGTGCTCAAGCATCGGCTTGGGAAGTCCCGCCCGAGTCCGTTCGTCTTTGGTGAACCACTTCTCCACCAACGCAGTCGCGCGCTCGGAGCGACGCGTCTCGAACGCGGGGGGCGCTACGACGAGGAACTGGAAGCCCTGACGTCGACTCATGGCGTCCAGGAGGCGCTCGCCCGTCAGCAGGCTGTCCATGTGGTGGCTTTTGTAGATCGCGGCCGCAAAGCTGGGGGAGAGGAGCTGCAATGCCGCTTGAGCCTTCCGAGAGAAGGGGCGTCGCCGGTCCCGGTACATGGTGAATCCGCAGTACATGCCATGCTGGACCGTCATGAGCGTGGCCAAGACCTGCTCCAGTTTCAGACCCAGCTCACAGCTGCGCAGGTAGAGCGGGCTCCTCTCCAGTTCCTTTCGCGGCAGCATCTCCGAGTCCCGGAGCACCGTGTCGCGTTGGCGTACGACGGATTTGAGCACGAAGTCATCGGGTTGCAGCTCGGCATACCGGGCCAGCAGGGCGTTGGGTGCGCCTGCCTCCTCGACCCACTCGTATGTCGATGGTCGCCCTCGGCTGACGATGCACAGACCCGTGTAATCGGCGGGGACGAGCTGGGTCAGCAATCTTCTCGCTTGTCCCAGCATGTCTGACAGGTGCAGCGAACCATTGAGTGCGACGGCGACATCGCGCATGAGCATGCGCTCACGCGAGCTGAAGTGAATTGACGCGACCATTCATCCCCCCGGCCAGTAGATGCACCGATGGACAGCATAGACGTTCAGGTCCTGAATAGGTTCCTGGTCACTGTCTGTCAGTACCTCCGGAGAGGTAGACGCTCCCCCCTTGCGCCCGTGCTGGCCTGTCGCTATTCGAAGGTGCGCATGGCCAGCTCCTCCGCCGCCTTGATGATGGGGCGCAGCGGCTCGGCGTGCTCTCCAGCGACAACTGGACGGAGGATGCGAGGGCTTCGTGTCTCTTCGCGCGGAAGATGAGCGCGCGGTTCATCTCCAAGCTCAACTACGGCGCGGACTTCCGCCGGGCCACCTCGCCGCTCATCGCCATGCTCGACGAGGTCCCAGCCAGTACATGACCCCTGTGTGTTTCAACGCGCTCGAACTCTGCGTCAGCCTCGCCGGATAGGCGTGGCCCCTCCACGTCAGATCTCATGAAGCCAGTACTACCACCCTGGAGGTATGTGCGGCTCCGCGACACATCTGTACCGTCCTTTAAATGGTCAGGATTCTTCATTCAGCGGATTGGCAGATGGGCCTCCGAGCCCGTCATGTGGCTCATGTCGCGGAGGACGTCCGGAAGGCGAGACTGGAGGCCGCGAGCAACGTCATCAGCGCGGCCAACCGGTCGAAGGTGGATGCCGTCGTCCTGGCGGGTGACATCTTCGAGCACAATGTCGTCGAGGACCGCGTCGTCCATGCGGTCATCAAGGTGCTCGCGGGCTCTCTCGCGCCCGTGTACGTCCTGCCCGGCAACCACGATGCGCTGACGCCGGATGCCGTCTTCCGCCGGGCCTCCTGGAATCAGCGCCCGGATCACATCACCGTGCTGGATGGGAATGCGGCGGTGCCCATCCCGCACACCGATGCCGTGTTGCTCCCCGCGCCACTCCGCCAGAAGAAGGGTATGAAGGACCCCACCGCCGGCTGGGAGATGGCGTCCGGCCTGGACGTGATTCGCATCGGCGTGGCGCATGGCTCCCTGCGCATCGAAGGCAAGCACGCCGCGGACGACTTCCCCATCGCACTGGACGCGGCGGTCCGCGCTGGCCTCGACTACCTGGCCTTGGGTCACTGGCATGGGCAGTACGTCCATGACGGTCGTACGGCCTACTCGGGAGCCCACGAGACGACGAAGTTCGGTGAGGTGGGCTCGGGGCAGGCACTGCTGGTGGAACTCTCGTCGCGGGGCGCCGTGCCCCGGCTGGAGCCGATTGCAACAGGGGCGCTGACCTGGAGGACGGTGGAGCTGGACCTGAGTCAGGGCCACGAGCCGGAGGTGGCTCGGGCTCGGGAGCTCGTGGCGCAGCTGGCGCGCCCCGAAAGGGCGCTGCTGCGCATTCACACGACGGGATTTTCTTCCGAGGACGCCTCATCAGGGTTGGAGGCGTTCCGTGAGGAGCTTCAGGGGGGAGGGCTCCTTCATGTCTGCATCGAGCGCGAGGACATACCACGCGCGAAGGCAGAGGGGCGCCTCGCGGACATCGCAGGTTCGAGCAGTCTGGTCTCCTCGTTGCTGGATGGGCTGAACAAACCGGCCGCAGTTGGACCAGGTGCCACGCCGGAGCCCGTCAGGACCGCGGCCAGACAGTTGCTGTCAGAGCTGGTGATGGAGGTGTGGAAATGATTTTGCGCAGGCTTTGCGTCCAGCACTTTCGCTGCTTCCGGAGCCCGGTGGACCTGCAAGGGCTGGGAACGGGCATCCATGTCATCCATGCGCCCAATGAGACGGGTAAGTCGAGCCTCATCCTGGCCGTCGCAAGGGCGCTGTTCGACCGCCACTCCACGAAGGACCGAGAGATGAACCTGCTTCGTCCCTGGCAGACCAAGCTCTCTCCGCGAGTGAAGCTGGAGTTCGAGACGGGGGGGAAGCGCTACCGGCTTGAGAAGGCTTTCCTGGACGACGCCAGTAGCGTCCTGGATGAGTGGACGGGGAGTCGGTTCGAGCGGCTCGCTGAATCGCAGGAGGCGGATGCGTTGCTCCGAGGCTTCCTTGTCTCCAGCGTGCCCGGCAACGGCGTGACGAAGGTGGGCAACTGGGGCTTGGCTCGGTTGCTCTGGTTGAATCAGTCGGAAGAGCGGTACGACCTGCCCGGCCTCGATACACCGCTCAAGGCCCGCCTCCTTGAGACGGTTGGAGTCGCCGCCCTGAGCAACGAGGAACAGTCCCTCCTGAAGGCAATGGAGGGGGCCTACCGCCAGTTCTTCACGCCCAAGACGGGAAAGCTCGTCACCGGAAGCGACCTCGATCGTGAGGGTGCTCGCATGCGGGAGTTGCGCGAGGAGGCAGCTCGGTTGACTCAGCGGTTGGCGGAGATCGAGCAGCTTGCCAGCGAGAGCATGGACCTCGGCCAGAAGCAGCTCTCCCTGGCGGAGGAACGGAGGACCTATGAGCAGCGGCTCGCTAGCTTGCAGGAGCGCATCGCGGAGGAGGAGAAGCTGGAGCAGCAGGCGGCGCTCCGGGAGAAGGACGTCGAGCGTCAGCGAAAAGAGTGGCAGGCGCTGGACCAGAAGCAGCGAGAGCTTCTCGCGCTCCAGCAGAAGGTGGTCCAGCAGGAGGACCTGCTGGCTCGCAACGAGCCGGCCTTGCAGGAGGCCCAGGGACTCGTCCGGCGCGCCGAAGACGGGGCTCGCGAAGCACGCGAGCGACACAAGGCTCAGCAGGGGGAGGTGGAGCTGGCGGAGCAGCGCGTGGAACGAGGACGACTCCTCGAAGATGCGCGCGCTTCCCTGGCGGAGCAGCGGAAGTTGGACGGGCTCGTCAAGCAGGGGACGCGGGTGGAGACCGCAGTGGAGAATGCCCGACGCAAGACTGCGGCGCTGAAGGCGCTTCCAGACGCAGAGGTAAAGCGCGCCGAGGAGGTGCAGCGCAAGCTGAATCAGGCCCTGGACAGGCTGGACGCACAGGGGGTCGAGGTCTCCTTCACTGCCGAGAGCCCGCAGCGTATCGAGTGGGAGGCCCAGGGTCACACCACACCGCACAAGCTCACAAGGGAGGAGCAGAAGGTCTTCTCGGGGGTGCGTGCTGGTGCACTGCGCATCAAGGGAGTGGGTGAAGTCCGCGTGCGCACTGCGGCCGAGGAGATTGGCAAGCTCGAAGCGGAGGTCGAGAAGCACCGGAAGGACCTGGCGCGCCGCCTCCATGAGCACGGAGTCGATGATGTGGTGGGTCTGCGCGCGGAGTGGGCGTCCCAGCAGGTCGTGCTTCAGGAGCTGTCGAAGTACGAGGAGGCACGGAGCCAGTTCTTGGAGGACAACAAAGTCGAGAGCGTCGAGGTGCTCAAGGAACAGCAGCGTGAGCAGGCACGGAAGACGGGGGCACTGAGCGCCCAGCTCAACCTTTCGCGGGAGGAGCTACAGACCCACCCATTTCCCGAGCTGAAGGCGCTGACGGAGGAACTCAAGGCCCGCAGGCAGGAGGTGAAGGCCCGGGACAAGGCGCGGGAGGAGGTGGAAGGAGCTCTCCGGAAGGCAGAGCAGCACCTCAAGGTCGTCACTCAGGGGCGCAGCTCCGCGCAGGCTGCGGCCCAGGCGCTGGGCTTGGAGCTGAAGACCCAGCTCAACACCCTGGGCTTGTCCCTCGAAGGGCTGGGCGCGGAGGTAGAGCGGGCGGAGGCGGAGCTGAGCCGTCTGGAGAACATGGTCAGGGGGCTCCGAGCGCAACTTCCCAGGCTGGAAGCACGCGCCACGGTCGAGCGTAAGAAGCTGCAGGACACGTTGGAGCGGATCGGAGACGAGGAGAAGAAGAACCAGGAGAAGCGCATCCGGGCGCAGGCGCTGCTGGAGCAGGCGGCAGCGGACGGTCTGTACTCGCGGCTCTGCGAGGCGGAGGAGAAGCTGGCCCTGGCGGAAGCCGCGTACCAGCGACTGGAGACACGGGCCCGGGCCGCGGAGAGCCTCCGCACGATGTCCCAGGCCTGGCAGGACCAAGTGAACCAGACGTTCCTGGCGCCCATCGAGCAGGAGCTCCACTCCCGCCTTGCGTATATCCGTGGAGGAGGGCGGCTCGAGCAACTCTTGCTGGACGCAGAGTTCAGCGAGGCACGGTTGCAGACGGCGGGGGGCCCCTGGCCGCTGGAGGGCTTTTCGTGGGGGATGCGGGAGCAGACCCTGTTCGCTTTGAGGCTGGCGCTCGGGGAGCTGCTGGCCAAGAAAGGGCCGCGGCCGGAGCCACAGCTCGTCGTCCTCGACGACGCACTGGTGAACACGGACGCGGCCCGGCACCAGCGCGCCCTGGAGGTCATCGAGAGCGCGGGGGACACGTTGCAGATTCTCATCCTCACGGCCTTCCCGGAGCGCTACCGGACTCTCCGGGGAGTGAAGGAGTTCGACCTGAGGGCCCTGGCTCAGGCGTCCTCGCCGTCTTCTTGACCCGAAAGCAAGTCATTCAACCCCTCGCGCCCGTGCTGACCTGTAGCTAATCGAAGGCACGCGCAGCCAGCTCCTTCGCCATCTCGACGAAGATGCGCAGCGGCTCGGAGCGCTGCGCACGGCTGGGGTAGTAGAGAAAGAAGCCAGGCACCGTGGGCGCGTACGCCTCAAGCACACACCTCAGCCGCCCGCTCCGGAGCTGCTTCGCCACTGTCGACTCAAGGCAATAGGCGAGTCCCATGTTCTCCTCCGCCAGAATCGTGGTCAGCCGGCTTTCATTGGTGACGACGCCTCCGCGCACGGGCACACGCCAGTTCCGCCGGCCGCGCGCCAGCTCCCAGGCCTCGGCACGACGTCCACGAAGCGGTCCTCGACGACGACCTCCACCTCCACGCGTGGGTGGCGTGCGCGAAAGGTCGGCAGCACGGGCGTGATGGCAAAGGGCACCGCGGTCCGGGGCACCGACAGCCGGAGCCGGCCGACCGGCTCACCTGGATTCGCTGAGACCTCGGTGAGGGCCGCGAAGGTCTGACCCAGGGCGGGGCCTGCCTTCTCGACCAAGCGCCTGCCCACTTCGGTCAGCGACACGCTCCGCGTGGTGCGGGTCAGCAGGACTACATTGAGTTGCGCTTTGAGCTGGCGTACAGACTGGCTGACCGCAGAGGCAGAGAGCCCCAGTTCGCGAGCCGCCGCGCTGAAGCTGCGCAGGCGCGCCACCACGAGGAAGGTCTGAAGCTGAGGGAGAAGCGCCGTCTTCATCGCGTGAGTCCCTAACAGGTAGGCGTGGTAGCCGATTATCAAGCATGGCTTCAAATCCCATATGGCGCGACGGCGCCTAGTGCCCTGGAAACGTGGACCGTATTGATCTGTCCTTCACCGGAGAATCCCTCCCTTCTCCCAGGAGCAATACGATGAACACGATTCAGGCATGGGGCACCCCCGCCGCTGGAAAGCCGTTTGAGGCGGTCCCAGGGGCTCGTCAGGAAGACGTCACCCTGACGACCGCGCCCAGAGTCCGAGGAGACAGCAGATGCGCAGAGCGAAGCGCCCGTACGTGATTTGCCACATGGTGCCCTCCATCGATGGGCGCATTGTCACGAGGAACTGGAAGCTCTCGTCGCGCGCCCTGTCCGAGTACGAGCGGACGGCGGAGACGTTCGACGCCGATGGCTGGATGATTGGGCGGATTTCGATGGAACCCTACGCGGGGAAGGCGAAGGTCCCGGTACGCAAGTCAGGCCAGCCGATTCCAAGGACGGACTTCATCGCGAGGCGTGACGCGGAGTCCTACGCCATCGCGCTGGACCCCACGGGCAAGCTCACCTGGAAGTTTGGCTCCATCGATGACGAGCACGTCATCACCATTCTCACGGAGCAGGTCTCTGACGACTACCTGGCCTTCCTCCAGTCGAAGGGCGTCTCTTACCTGTTTGGCGGCAAGACGGAGCTGAACTTGACGAGGGTGCTCGAAAAGCTCCGTAAGGACTTCGGCATCAAGCGGTTGCTCCTGGAGGGCGGTGGGAAGATCAACGGCTCCTTCCTGGCAGAGGACCTCATCGACGAGCTGAGTGTCTTGGTGGCGCCCATCGCGGATGGTTCCATCGGAACGCCTTCTCTGTTCGATGCGGGCGAGGGAAGGGGCCCGGCCCGTCATCTCAAGCTGGTCTCCTGCGAGCCGCGGAAGAGCGACATGCTCTGGCTGAAGTACAAGGTGCGCAAATCAGAATCGAAAAGGTGATGAGCAGAAGGGGCGGGGTGGACTGCCACGTTAGCGGCGCCATGTGTCACGGGCGCCGTCAGCGGAGCCCAGGGGCGTGGTGCGGAGCTCGGAGGGGGGCTCGCGGCCCTGCTTCCGGTACTCATGCACGAGCGCCTCGATGATGTCCGGTGGTTGGATGGAGCGGCCCGCCTCACGCGCGATGAGCGCGGCCGTCAGCACCACGTTGCGAATCTGCCCTCCGGCCAGGTCCGCCGTCGCCGCCAGTCGGTTCAATTCCTTGGCGGGAAGTTCGTGCGCCATGCCCAGATGCGTGGTCCAGAGCGCGCGCCGCTCGGCGGGCCCGGGCAGGGTGAAGTCGATGATGGCATCGAGGCGGCGCGTAAAGGCTGAATCGAACCGGCTCTTGCTGTTGCTGGTCAGGATGGCCACGCCGTCGAAGGCCTCGATTCGTTGGAGCAGGTAGTTCGTCTGTGCGTTGGCGAACCGGTCGTTCGAGTCCTTCACGTCGGTGCGCTTGGCGAAGAGCGAGTCCGCCTCATCGAAGAGCAGTACCAGGTCGGCGTGCTCGGCCCGCGCGAAGAGCTGCGAGAGGTTCTTCTCCGTCTCACCGATGTACTTGCTCGTCACGGATGCCAGATCCACGCGGTAGAGCGGCAGTCCGAGTTTCGTGGCCAGCCATCCCGCGGCGAGCGTCTTGCCCGTGCCCGACGCGCCCATGAAGAGTGCCCGGACACCCGCGCGATAGCGCACCGTCGCGGAGGGGCCCAGGCCGTGGACCAGATCGTCCCGAGCACGGCACCGCGCCAGGAGAAGCTCCAGTTCTCGTTTCACCTGGGGCACGAGGACGATGGCGTCGTCGCCTATGGCGTCCATCAAGGGCTCCGCGAGTGTGCCCATGCCCTCGGATTCCGCCTCCCAGGCCGCTGCGAGCACGTCTTGCAGCTCGGGCGCCGGTCGCCCGTCCAGCTCCGCCTTCTGCCGGGCCAGCCGGCCAAGCTGGGCAATGCGCCCTGCTCCCTGACGGTGCCGTCGGGCCAGCTCCTCGGCGAGGTTCGGTGCGCCCAGTGAGGACTCCCACAGGGCCCGCCGTTCCTCGCTGGGAGGTCGTGGAACGGACCAGCGCAACACGGTGCGGTCCGTCGCGTCGAGCGTGCCCTCGGGTCCGGTGATGGCCAGCACGGGGCCGTCGTAGTACGGCACGTTGGGAAGCACCTTTCGTTCGCCGGGCGCGAGGTCGTGGACATGAATGGGGAGCAGCCCTCGCTGAATCAGGAAGGGCCCCAATCCCCGCTGGAGCTCCGCTCCGAGGAAGAGGGGGGCTCGTCCGAGCGTCATGGCGACCGCCGCCGCCACGGTGCGGGTTTCAGAAACCGACGTGCCGCGCAGCACGAGCATCGACCGAGGCGAGCCTGCGAGAAAGCGCGCATGCCGGCGCACGCCATCCATGATGGAGGGAGGCAGCGGTGCGTCCATGAGGCGGGCCGAGCCGAGCGTTGCCCCAGGCCAGGTGACGTCGTGCCCGGACAGCGCCAGGAAGAGCGGCAGCGGCATGGCCAGCGTTTGCTCACACAGTGGAAGGTCCTCCCGGAGGCGCGTCAGCAGCCCGCTGCCCAGGGCCGCTCCGGCGGTGAGGAGGAGCAGGGCCTCCTGGCCTCCGGAAGCGGCCGGCGCCAGTGCGCTGGAAACCAGTCCCAGCGTTGGTCTGGAGGCCTCCACGGGTGCTTGAAGGTACGCGACGGCCCGGCCCACCATCGGGTCCTGCTCGACGGCGGCGACCAGAGCCACTGCCAGGAGCTCCACCAGGGAGAGCCCGAGCACTTCGCCGAGCATGACGAGTCCAGCATCCTCGGAGCCTGGACGTGTGAGGCGCTCCCGAGCGCGAGCGACCCAGTCCCGCCCCGTTGCATCCAGGTGCTGACGCAGGTAGCGCAGCTCGATGGCTTCTCCATCCCCCGAGTCCTCTTGTGTGAGGGCCAATGCCGCGAGGACCGTGGTGCGAAGGGGCAGGGACGACGTCGTCATTCTCCGGTCTCGTCGTATTGGTAGTGGTACTGGATGACGCGGGCGAGCCAGGGAACCCAGCCCGGATTGATGTCGAGCCCCGCGCGGCGGATGCGGATGTCCGCCAGCGAGGCGGCGAAGACGATGTCCAGATGCGTGCGGGTCGCGACGAGGCAGCCGGGACGGAGGACGAGCGCTCGCAGTCCCATGTGTGCCAGCCGTCGCGTGACGCGGCCCACCGCGAGGAGGGCCGCGCGCAGCATGAGGTTGGCGTCATCCCAGGGGAGCCGATGTGCCAGGGGCGTCGTGAGGCATCGGTCGAAGGGTGGGGGCAGCGCTTCCCCGTGAGACGTCGAGGCGAGCGGTACCCGGGTTCGTGCATCGAAGGCAACGCAGCGTCCCGTGGGTTCGCGGACGAGACGGAACGGTGCTCGCGCGCCGACGCCTGCCTGGAAGCGAACAGGGAGGACGAAGGGGCTGGGCTCGGGCAACGGCCCTGCTGTGGCCTCCTGGAGCACGCGGAACAATGGGTCCGTCGAAGGAACACCCAGGCGCTCGGCGACGTGACAGAGGAGGCGCTCCGGGATTCCAAGGTCGGCGAGTGCCGGGTGGCCCGCCAGGAACTCCCCGAGGCCCAGTGCATTCAGCATGGGCACGAGGAAGAGGAGTCCCCCTGCGACTGTGGGGAGCGCTTCCTCCGTCACGTCGCGCTGGCGAGCATCCTGAGGCGTGGTTCCAGTGTCTCTAGGTGCCTCGTCCGTGTCCGCGGGCGCGGGGCGTGCCCTCGGCTGCGGAGCCGCAGTCACCCCCGACCGGGACGCGGGTGTGGCATCCAGGGGCTTCGTCACGTTGTCGGAAGAAGGGGCGCCGGAAAGCGCCCGCACCGATGGATGCGACGACGCTGCGATGCCCGGAACCACGCCCGTGTCAGCGGGGGCAGTGGGCGTGTCCGGCTTCGGAGGGGCTTGTTCGGGCGATTCCCGTGACGTGGGCAGGTGCGGCGTCGGGGAAGCCTGGAGCGCTCCCAGCACCCGCCATGCCCGCGATGGGAGATTGGGCGCAGCTACCCGGGATGGCATGTGCGTGCAGAGCGCCACCGCAGCCAGCCACAAGGCACGGGCGTCGCCGGCCCCCCAGGTTCGTGCCCAGCCCGCGAGGGTACTCTGGAGCGGTTCGGAGACCTGCTCCGTCGGGCCTACGTCATCCAGGGGCAGCCGCGGCGCCGGGCGGGACGGCAGGTGTCCCCACCAGGCTCGGGCGAGCGCGGGTCCATCCTGCCATCGCAGCGCGCCCAACAGGGGGGCCAGTGCACCGAGCGCGTGCAGTTCGGAGACGAGCGTCACCGCGGCGGCATGGCCCGGCTTCGTCCGCAAGGCGCTGGCGAGCGCGAGGCGGAGCGCGTCGTCTCGGGACATCCCCGAGTGCAGTCCAGGAACGGCCAACCGCCAGAACCAGGCGTCCAGGGGCAGCCCTTGGGCAAGCCGGGTGGCCAGCAGCACGAAGGGTTCCAGTTCATCCCGGAAGTAGACCGCCTGCGCGGTGGCGGCGGACTGCGACCTCGCATGCACCGCGAGCCGCGCCACCTCGCGCACGCGTTGCTCCACGACGAGCGAGAGCGCGGCCGGGCTGCGGTCCGCGTGAATCGTTCCGAGCGACAACTGGCGGATGACCAGCACCCGGCCTCCGGGAGCATCCGGAAGGGATGCGGTGCGCAGTGCATCCTCCAGGAGGACCGCCCCTCTCCGGACGAGCGCGGTGCTGGCCGCCGCGAGCTTCACCTGGCGCACTCGCCGTTCCGCGGTCACCGGAGCAGTGTCCGCCGCGGCGTCGGGAGCAGGCCGCCTCGCTGCTCGGGCTCGGAGAACTTCGCCACCGTCTTCTCCGCGAGGTTCACGCTGGCCGCGCTCGTGGAGAAGACGCGCGCCCGTGCCGTGCCGGTGCCCAGGTCCTCCACCACGGCCTGGACCGTGTGAACGCCGGATGCGAGCAGCACATGGGTGCCCACGCGGATGCGCGATGGGTCCACTTGCAGGTCCAGCACCGTTCCCACCCTGGCGGGGGCTGGCTTCGGCAGGTGCCCGGCGACGATTTCTCCCACGGGGGCGTGGCTCGCGAGCAGCAGCGCCGAGCGCACCAGGTCGTTCATCAGCGCCACGGCCTGGGTGCGTGACGGGTTCATCTGCGCGAAGAGCCAGTCCACCAGCTCTTGAAGCTGGCGCCGGCTCGTGACCTCCAGCGTGTTCCACTGGGGCAGCCGGGCCAGGTCCCTCAGGTCCCACGGCGCGTCATACTCGCTGAGCATCGACGCCCATTCCATTCGGACGCGTGGAGGCACCTCGCCGAAGAGGAAGTAGAGGTACGTGGCCACTTTGGCGGTGTTTTCCAGCTCACGGGCCGCGGCTCGTGCGACGTCCGGCCGCCCGTGCGCGGTGTCCATCAGGTCGCCGAACGAGGTGATGGGCAACGCAATCTTCACCAGCTCTGCCCAGCCGCGGTGGACGAGGCTGGCCAGCTCCAGCGTCGCGGTGACGACCCTGGCCTGGGAGACAACCTGGCTCTGCGCGGTGAAGACACGGTTCACGCCTTCACCCGAGCGGCTGGGCGCGCGGGTGATCTGGGGGAGGGCGGGAGGAACGCGCACCGTGGCGCGCTGCCGTGCGCCTTCCAGGGTCCGGTGGACGAGGTCCAGCCGGTCCAGGCGCTGGAACAGCGATGGCCCCTGCGCGAACCAGTCCAGCGGGGCGTCTCGCAGGAGCTGGATGAGGGCCCAGAGTTCTGGAGGCGCGGCGCGTGTCTCCGCGAGCGCCGCGGGCAGCTCCGACTCGTAGATACCGGTGTCCAACGCGCGGACGGGCGTGGCGCGGTCCAGGACCTGCTCTCTCGGCCGGTGGTAGACGAGGAAGCGAACGTGCTCGCGCAGCACCAGGGCGCGTCGTTCGTTGATGCGTTGCAGCCGGGTCTGCTCCTCGGCCAGGAGTGCGCGAGCCACCATGACGTCCTGGCGGGACTCGGAGACTTCCGTGCCAATCACTGTCAGGCGCTCGCCTCCTCGTGCCTCATGGGCCCGGAGCACGCTCACCAGGCGCCCGCCTTCCTCCAGGGCCTCCCGGTATTGCATGACACGGTCCTCGAGGTTCCGCAGCACGGCCAGCACGTCTTCGAGCTGGGCCACGGACATGGAGAAGTAGGTGGCCTCTTCCGCCCGCGTGGGCACCTTGGGCGCCACGTAACCGGTGAACACCTGGTTCCAATCCTCCGCGGTCAGGGCACGCAGCTCGCTCAACGGAATGTCGATGCGCGGCTCCGGGGTGGGGATGGGCGGTGGCTGTCCGTCCACCGGAGGCACACGTGACCGTCGCCACGGGGGGACCTTCACGTTGGGGACCTGCACGGCCTCGAGGTTGAACTCCATGCCGGAGAGCAGCGTGAACAGCTTCCCGAGCACCTCTCGCTTGATGGCCATCGCCGAGTGAAGCGTGCCGATGACGGGCGATACCTTGAGGAGCCGGTCCCGGAGGTTGGTTTGATCCAGGTAGCGGACCGTGGACCAGCTCACCTTGCGCTTCGCGTTCAGGACCCCGATGAACTTCTCCACGTCCGTCAACGTGGCGACACGCGTCTCGGCCTGCGCGACGTCGGTCAGTACGGGAGACGCCGTCATCACGGCGGAGGTGGTGCTGCCCAGCATGAGCTGGCGGACGCGATGGATTTCCGACTGGACCTGAAGGAAGGCGGCGTCCACGGCCTCGTCGACTTGCTGGATCCGGTTGGACAGGTCGCGCATCAGCCCACGCAGGCCCAGGGTTCGCTGGGTGGTGTGGAGGGGCGAGCGCACCGGCCGATGCCACAGGAGGTTCTCACGCGCCCTGACAATCACATCGAGTTGGTCGCCGCGCCGGATGGCCGCGGGCGCGGAGCGTGCCACCTCGGTGCCGAGCGTCTTCCAGGGCGTCCAGGTGGTGCCATCGAATCGGGCGTACCGGATGCGTCCGTTGACCGCTCGGGACAGGACATCCAGCACGCCCTTGCCTGGCGCGGACAGCGCGGCGGTGAGTGAATGGCTGTTGCCCAGGTCCTTCCACTCGCTCCACACCAAACCGTTGAATCGCCGGTGCAGCAGGGAGCTGCCCGTGAGCACGACCAGATCCACGGTGCCGTCATCCGGTGAGGCGCAGGCCTTGAGCCAGCGGACCTCCCGTCCCAGCGAGTGGTTCGTCCAGACCACCGCGCCGTGCGTGGGGTCCGGGGAGACGGTGACCTGCTGGATGTTGCGCTGGGCGTCCAGGAGGAAGGCCATGAGCTGGCCACGCGACACCACCGCCGAGATGGGCTCGCCCTTGAACGCGAGCGGCGTCTCAAAGGGCTTCGGCCGGATGACGCGCGAGGCGGTGACGGTCATCCACCAGAGCGAGAGGACCTGCCCTCGGAGGGCCTGGTAGAAGACGTCCGTGCGTCCCTCGGAGGGAGACACCGCGGCGGCGTCTCCCATGACGTCGCTCGCCAGGATGCGAGGGCTGCTCCAGGGCTGATTGCTGACCCGGGTGTCCAGGTAGGTGTTGTGCAGGTTGCCCTGGTCGTCCCGGAAGTAGACGTCCAGCCGCCCGCGCGGCCACATCGCCGCGACGGGCACGGAGCGTGACCTGACCTTGCCCTGGAGCACGGGCGTCACCTTGCTCCACGCCCGGCCATCGAAGGTCCGGTAGCCCAGCGTCCAGAACGGTCCCCGGAACAACACATGCGCCCGGTCCTCGGTGGAGATGACCACGGGCGCGGAGGTGAGCTGTCCTGCGAACTCCAGCCGGGGCGTCGGGTCTCCCTGGGGCCGAGGCAGCAAATCGGAGCGCGCATCGACGGCCAACCCCCAGGACGGCTCGAAGTGGTTCTGCAGGTAGGCCTCGGCCGAGGGCACCGTCTCACCCGACGTGCCGTAGTCCTCTTCGGTGGGATTCATCGGGTCGGCGGCGGGGATGTAGCGCGCCTCGTCCGGGTCGGCTTCCGGGTCCACCAGGGGATAGTGCTTGCCGGTGGCGCCGTACAGGTTGTCCTTGAGGGTGCTCATCCGGGCGCGCACGACGATGCGCCGTTTCAGCCATCCGCCCAGGCGCTGAAGTCCTTCTTCGATGGCGGCGAGGAAGGCGGGGTCCAGCGGTGCGTCGTGCAGCAGCCCCGGCTCATAGACGGCGCCAGGCACGGGGACGAGGATGCGAACGCGCTCCTCGCGGGTGATGTCCAGCGGCTCCAGGGCCGCGCTGGCCATCGCCACCGTGTCGAGCTGCTCCAGTGGAATGGGGACCGCCTCCAGCTCGAACCGGTCGGGGAAGAAGCGCCGCGTCCAGGCGCGGTAGTCCACGGCGTCCGGAGGCAGCACGCCCACGGGCGGCAGGCGGCGGAAGTAGAGGATGGCCTTGTCCTGGGCGAGCCGCTCCGGGGGAAGCTCCGCCAGGTGGTCGTTGAACTGGAGGATGCGCGCCTGCCACAGCACGGGCGAGCCGCGGGACTTCAGCAACGGCGTGCGCGCGCGTGGCAGTCCACCCGCCCGCGCCACCGCATGCCGGTCGACGAACAACGCCTCCGGACCGTCCGGACCCTGCCCGAAGCCCAACAGTCCAAGTGGAACGCCCGCGTGCTCCCAGGGGGCGAGCAGTCCACCCCGGCGACGGCGTTCCCGTTCGAAGAGGCTGTACACCAGCCGGCTGCGCCAGCGCAGCGAGTAGTCCTGCGGCATGTACCAGCCCTCGGGCCAGCCCCAGAGCACCAGCGCCGCGCCCTCCGTGCGCACCGCGTCCTCGAATGCATGGGACTCCGGGTCCACCTCGCAGGCGTCGGTCTGCGAGGCCGGTGGCGTCAACACGGACGTGGTGGGGACCAGCACCAGCACCGCGGCTTTGGGAAATGGCAGCGGGTCCACGGGGGGCTCCTCGTTGGCGAGTGCCTCCAGGGAGAACGTGGAAGGGTCCCGGTGTCCTGGGAAGAGGGGAATCGCTCCCAGCGGGGCGCGGAGCTGCCGGCGGACGATGACGTCCTCGCCTGTCACGGCGATGCCGCTGCCGGGCCGGACATGAATGAAGGTCTGCGTGCCCGCCCGCTCCAGATGAACCTCCAGCCCGGCGACGATGCCCGGCGTGAGGTGCTGGCCCAGGAGCGCGAGCCTCCCCGCGCGATGTTCCTGTTCCAGCGCGAGCGCGTCCGCCGACACGGCGCGTCCCGTGAAGAAGTGGGCCCTCCTCCTCCACTCGGCGTCCACGCCGAAGGGCGCCATGCGTGGCTCCACGCGGAGCACATGCTCGTTGGCCAGCGGATCCGCAATCGGCTTGGTAATCATCTCTCAGCTCCGCAGCGCCAGGAACGCCTCGTCGAGCGACACACCTTCATCCAGCAGCTTCTTCAGCTCCGTCACGAACGTGGCGTAGGCCGCGGCGGTGAGCGTCATCACGTAGGCCCCGATGTCGGGCATCCGGTAGGACGCGGCCAGGGTGGTCATCGGCACGCTCAGGAGTCTGGGGTCCGCCTCGAGCCTCGCCAGGCCCTGTTTGACGGTGGCAGGGAAGCGGTTGAGCGCGGCCATGTACTCCTTGTGCTGGAGGCGCTCCAGTCGCAGCGTGGCGGAGGCCATGCCCGCGAACTGCCACCGCGTGGTTCCGTGGGCGAGCGTGTTGAGCAGGGGAACGAGCTGGCCGATGGCCATGGCGGTGCCGCGCTGGGGCAGGGCGGAGAACTCGTCATAGAGCTCCGCCTGCCGGAGCTTCTTCACCAGCTCCTCGAAGTTCTGCTCGCCGTCGTGGTCCTCCGGCTCGGGCAGCGGCTGGCCCGCCGCGGAGTGGTGGTACGGCAGGCTGCGCCGGCAGGCATACCAGAGGGTCCGCGAGCCAGAGAGCAGCTCGCTCCACGCCGCGTCCACCAGGTCTGTCACGGGCGCTTCTGGCACGGGCTGGACCTGCCAGCGGCGCGTGAGGTCCAGCAGGGCATGCGCGGGCAGTCGCCGCGCCACCTGTCCCACCGCCGCGGCCCGCAGCTTGAGCGGTGCGGCGCGCAGCACCTCGCGGAGGCCCTCCAGCCGCTGCGCCATGCCATGGCGCGCCAGGGGCACCATCACCAGGACGGACACCGACTCCAGGGCCTCGCCTGTTTGTGTGAGGTCGATGGGGGGCAGTTGCAGGGACTCGTCGAGGATGGCGCCGAGCTCGTCCTCGGCTACCACCGTCAGCTCGACGTCCACTTCGGGCGGGAAGTAGAACTCCGTGAGGCTGCCCGCCTCGATGGCCGCCGCGGGCAGGGTCCCCGCGGCGGGCAGCGTGAAGAAGTGCTCGCTCGCGAGGAACCGCTCGCTCTGGCCCGCCGCGCGACGCGCCTGGAGCACCTCCTTCAGGTGCTGCTGATATTGAAGCGCGTGAGCTTCACGCAGCTCGCGTGGTGCCACGCCGAAGCCCACCACGCTGCGCTGTTCGGCGCCCACCTCACGTCGCACCAGGAAGGTGTCCAGCCAGCGGAGGGTGCCTCGGTCCAGTGCCAGCATCGCCAGCGGCAGCGCGTCCACGGGGAGGTTCCGCATCCCCGCACCGGCGAAGACTTCATGGGCCGCGCGGCTGCGGCGCGTCTCGAAGGTGCCGCCGCTCACCGGGTCTGGGTAGGGGATGAGCGTCAGCGCTACCGCCTCGATGATGTCGCCGTCCTGCGTGGTCCGCGCGGCGCCCATCGACGTGGGATACGACGCCACCGGGTTCGCCGTGTACTCCACGGGGCGCAGCACCAGCACGTACAACCCAGAGCGGCTCCGTGCCAGCTCGCGCGGCACGGGGGCGAGTCCGAAGGCCGCGTCCAGCCGTTGAATCTCCGGGATGTCGTCCAGGCGGATGCCCGTCAAGTCACGGGGCACGACCACCAGTTCGCCGCCGGGTGTCAGCCCATGGCCCAGGCGGACGGTGAGCGTCGTGCGGTCCTGGCTGGGCGTGACGGTCAGCCCGTGCATCACCCCGGTGCCATTGGCGCGTGAGAGGTCGGCCTGTCGCGTGAGGAAGTAGTTCTGCTCCCGCGTGAGGTCCTTCGCGGTGAGGAAGCGCCCGTCGAAGAAGAAAGAGCGCACGCGCCGGTCGTCGTGCACCATTGCCCGGGCGGTCTCCAGCGCTTGTGCCGTCTCCCAGGTGAGCTTCTCCCGGGCGGGTCCACTGGTTGGGTTGAACACGGTTATCCCCCTTCGAGAGAGTCGGGCCTAGAAGACGCCCATCCACCGGGCGAGCGCGGCGGTCGAGAGGCTGAAGGGCCTCAGGTCATTGTCGACGTAGACATTCCCCTGCCGCGTGGGCCGCACCTCCGTGCCGCGCACGTCCTCAACGCCTGTTGCTCCGATGACGACGCGGGCGAGGAAGACCCACGCGGGATCCCTCATCTTGAGGTCGGGCTGGGTCGGGTCCGTCAGCAGCGAGGCCGGGATGAAGGTGTCACTCCACAGCTTCGCCAGCTCCTGTTCGCGGCTGCCTCGCCAGGCGTTGAAGACGGCCTGCCGCAGCTTGATGCGTCGCTGCACCGGGTCTGGTTCGTCCACGGGGTCCGGGAAGGGGCTCTTGGGGACCTCCGGAGGGGGATACGCCGTGGAGCGCGGCACCAGTCGCAGCTCGTAGCCGTCGCGAATGCGCGAAGCGACCACGGCGTCCATTGCGTCGAAGGGCCCCGCCGCGAAGGCAGGCGTCTTGCCGCGCTCGCACTGGAGGAAACGCAGGAAGAGGTCCGCCACCACCCCCGTGGGCGGAAATCCCGCGGCATCGGGGCTCAGCCGGTACTCGGCGGGCGTGAAGACGCCGAAGTCGGCCATCTCCAGCGGCTCCTGCCAGTACCAGCGGTCCAGCTTGAGACACGCGTCAGTGGGTACTTCCACCAAGCGGCCGAAGGGGTCCAACGCGAGCCCGGCGGACACCCGGAGCTCCTCATGCTCCGGCTCGGCGCCCTCGTGGTGACTCACCTTGAGCCCAGCCACCGTCCCGACGCCGTGGAGGTACGCCAGGGCCCGGGTGAGCCGGCCTCGGTGATAGGTCTGCTCGGCGGTGAAGTCTCCCGCGTCCAGGAGCACGCCGGTGTCGTAGTGGAGCCGGTCTCGCGTCTCCGCGTCGAGCAAGGCGTCATTCGGGGGCGACATGGTCATCAACCTCCTTCCAATCTGGGGTCCAGGCTCGACGGGCGTTCAATGACGTCCGCGAGCCCCAGCACGCTGTGGCCCACTCGCACCGAGGTGGGGGCGGGGGCGGGTCCGACGTAGGTGTCCACGCCCACCAGCGACGCGACTCCGACGAGCAGCGGACGGCTCGCGGTGATGACGGAGACCTGCACGTGCGCGGGGGCCTCCTGCTCCGCCACCTTCCGGATGAGGCCCAGGGTCCGCGTGTCCGTGCCCTGGTGCACCAGCACCGTGAGCCGGTGTGCCAGCCGCTCCAGGAGCTGCTCCACCGCCTCCGCCTCCGCCCGGCTCTGCAGCGTTTCGTCCCCGAAGACGGCCAGGAACTCCTTGCGCGCCTCATCCCCGAGGAAGAGCGTGTCGCCCACGTAGGAGTTCCCGCTCCGGGCCAGGCCCGGTAGCAACGGGTCCTCCGTGTCCGCGAGGTCCGCGCCGAGGATGGTCGCCAGCGTGCGCCGAAGCCGGAAGTCCTCCACCACCACCACCGCGCCTCGGTTCACCGCGCCGTCGGTGACGAGGTCCAGCGCCAGGCGCAGGCCCTCGACGCAGCCGCGCCGCCGGGCGAGCGCGGGCGCGGACCGGAGCATCGCGCGCCGCTGGCTCTCACCCACCACGGGGTCGAAGGAGAGGCCTACCCAGCTCGCGAGCCACTCCAGCGAATCACCAGGCACGTGCCCCGGGTCGGTGAGCACGTGCGCATGGGCGATGCGGTCCTCGATGGGCGTCAGCACACCCTCGACGATGCCGAGGAAACGCTCCAGGAAGTCCGCGGGAGTCGCCCGGCCGGTGGTGTCCGCGTCCTCGCCGAAGAGCTCCTCGCGATAGAGGGACGGCAGGTAGTTGTCCACGTAGGAGAAGCGCGATGCATACGCGCGCAGCGCTCCCACTTCGGGCGTCCGGCGGCCGTCGCCGAACAGCTCCACCCGCACCCACAGGTACCGTCCGGAGAGCGCACGCACCTTCGCGTGGGCGCGCTGGATGAGGACGGTGAACAGGCCACTCTCGCCCGGGGCCGGCGGCGCGGGCAGCATTCCCGGTTGGAACGGCACCTCCGACGGAAGAGGCACCCAGCTCCCGTGCGGGACGTCTGGATGAACAGGGGCTTCCGGGATGAGGCCCAGGCGATGCTCGTGCCAGTGCGGCGAGTCGCTCGGCGGAGCCAGGGGCTCGTCGGTGGCGGCAAGCCAGACGCGCACCCCGGTGCGTGGGGGCAGCAGCGCCTCCACGTACAGGCGGTGCCACACCGTGCGCCCGTCGCCCGAGTCGAAGGGCCGGTTCGGCGGGTTGGCGGCGCTGCCCCGCTCGGCGCACCGGGGCAGCGACAGGGCTTGAAGCGGCACTGGCGCCATGTCGGCCAGCCCCGGGTTGACGGCGTGGTGCGGAGGCTTCGCTCCCTGGAGAAAGGGACCCCCGTCATGGCCGGGCAGGGGAAAGTAGTCTCCCTGGGGAATCGCCTCCGACGCACCAGCCGGGAGCGCGTAGGCCACCGCCTCCACCTTGCCGTCGTCGAGCAGCGACAGCACCGCGGCGCGGCCGTCCGGAAGGATGGCGAGACTGAAGGGCCGCAGCACGCCCGGGAGCGCGACGGGCGTGGAGAAGCGGCCCGAGTAGAAGCGCAGTCGCGCGTGCGCCGCGTCTGGGGGCACACCCGCGAGCGCCGGGTCCATGACCCAGCTCAGCACCGCCAGCCGTCCCTCGGTGTCACAGGCGAGCGCCACCGGCACTTCGCCAGGCCACGCGAGCGTCTCCAGCACCCGGGTCCGAGGCGGGTCCGGGTTCTCTTCCATCGGGCGGAACAAACCAGCGCCGGAGGGAATGGACAGGACGTCCAGAAGCGGCTGCCCGTCCATCCGGCCGAGTACGGCGGGAGGCGCGTTGGGCGCGAAGGAAGGCGGACCGCTCAGGACGTAGGCGCCACCCCGCGGGTCCGCGGCGATACGGTGCGCGGCGAGCCCCTCGGCCGGGAACACCACGGCGGACCACACCTTACGCAGGTGGAGCGCCACTACGCGCTGGGCCACCGCGACGTAGAGGATGCCGCCAGCTCCAGGCGACAGGTCCGTCACCGCGCCGGACAGCCCTACCTGGGCGGGCTCGAATCGCAGGGTGGTGCCAGCGCCTCCGCCCGCCGCGCGCACCTGCCCGGCCACGTCGTCCCACCAGGCCCACGTGCCGAAAGCATCCACCGCGCCCGGTACGCGAGCGAGCCTGGGCTCCAGCACCGCGAGGTCGAGTGCTTCATCGAAGGTGCGGCTCTCTCCCAGGCTTCCCAGCCGGAGCGTCCTGCGCTTCGCGTCGTAGAGACACACCTCGCCCGCGGAGACCGAGCTCTCCGTGACCCAGTCCGGCGCATCCGCCAGCATGTAGAACCGGAGGCGGTTGGCGTCCATCAGCAGACCTCGGGGACCATGGGCACCGCCACGCCCGCCTGCGAGGAGTCCATGCCACCGCTTCCCTCATCGCCGATGCCGTGGAGCATCGTCGGCACCTCTCCGTCGGCATTCACCGCCACCTTGAGCAGCTCCGGGAGCTGCCAGTCCGCGATGGACAGCTCCACCGGTGTCGTCGCGGTGCTTCCCTTGAGCTGGAGCCAGCTCGGGTTGACCGGGCCCTCGGCCTGCCGGACGGACGGAGCAGGGGGCTCCACCGTGAAGCGCGCCACGTCGGCCGTGGCTCCGGCGCGGCGAGGGTCTCTCAGCACGCGCGTTACCGTTCCCCAGGCGAAGAGGTTCACCCCGGCGATGCTGGCCACCCCGGGGACCTGCGCCACCGCGACATAGAGCTCCCGGTCCTGGACATCCCGGCCCAGCGGCCAGCCCTCTCCGGTGGGGCCTCCCGCCGGCAGCGGGAAGATGAAGCGGCGCACGGCCTGCCGCACCGCCTGCACCACCGTCTCCCTGCCAAAGCCCTCACGCACGGTGATGCCCACGCCGAGCCCCAGTGGGACGTATTCGCAGCCAATCACGTAGAGCTCGGTGGTGAGCGGCCGGCGCGCATCCAGGTAGGCATGGACGGCTTCCAGCAGCGGCCGGTCCGCCCGCGGGTAGGGCGGCTCCAGCCGCGTGGCCGTGGGCAACACCATGACGGAGACGACACCGGGAACACCGTCTCGCCGTCGCCTTGGCTCGAAGCGGGGCAGCACCTCCACGCGCCCCAACTGCACGCCGGGGGTGCTGGCCGCGAGCCGCCGATAGTCCTCCTCCGTCACGGCCCGGTCCACGTGGCGCAGCAGCGCGGGGATGCGGCGCTCGGCCTCCGCCAGCGTCTCCGCGTCCCGGCCACCCAGCGTGGGCTCCGGCTGTTGCACCCGCAGCCCCGGCGCGGGGCTTCCATCGACCCGGAAGGCGCTGATGTCCTTCAAGCTGCCAGGCGGGAGGTTTCCCGCGGCGCCGCCACCGCTGCGCATCCGGGCCACCAGCACCTGGGCACCCGCGGGAGGCACGCGTCCGCGCACGCCGTCTCCACAGCGGGCGGCGCCTGCCTCGGAGTCCAGGGCGTAGACGGGCTCGTCGCGGCGGGCCAGCGCGAGGTCTTCGATGAGCCGCCACTCGCGGTAGCCCGCCCCTGGCTCTTCGATGAAGAGCTGGAACGTTGCGCGCTCCACGGAGCCGGAGGGCAGGCGAAACTCCTGCTCCGCGTTGCCGTCGCTCTGTCCAATCAGGCGTCCGCCGGTCGTCTCGCGCTGGTCCACTTCGACCGCGTTGATGTCCACCCAGCCCAGCGCGAAGCGCTCCGGCTTTCCGCTGGGACGCAGGCGCAGCCAGGTCACCAATCGCGCCGCCACCCTTGGGTCGTCCAGGCGTGGCGGCCGGTCGCCCAGGCCGGCGCGCGCGTCCGCCCTCACGTCATTGACCGGCGCGCCCAGGTCGGATGGCAACAGCAGCCGCACGACGCCCCGGCGGGACAGCTCCTGCGTCGAGTCCGCCACGACGGTGAGCCGGTGGTACACCGGCAACCCGTCCGCGGCGGGAGTGCCCGTTACCTCCCAGACGTGTGGCAGCCGGCCGCGCGCACCGAGCAGCTCGGACAGGGCGGGGACCTCCATGACGGGGGAGACGCCCACGCTCAGGACGCGAGGCCCTTGTCCGTTCCCCTTCGTCAGGTCCTCACGGAGGGCCACCACGTGTTCCGCCTTGGGGGCGAGCAGCGCGAGCCACAGGCTTCCGTCCACCGTCTCCGTCACCAGGTCCAGCCCGCGCGGGTCAGCGGCGCCGAGGGGGAACACGGGCGTCGTCGCGTAGAAGCCGTGCTGGGCCTTGGGGTCCAGGCCATAGACTTGCGCGAGCCGGGGCAGCATCGACGCGTGCTGTTGGCGCTCCGTCTCCGTGAGCGGGCGCTTGCGGTACGCCTCGGCGGTGAGATGCACCACGGTCAGCTCATCCAGCGTTTCGAAGGGCACGGGCTTGCGCAACGCGGCGAAGGCCCGCAGCGACACGGAAGGCTGGAGCACCTCGGTGTCGAAGTGCACGCTCACCACGCCGGTGGCGGCCTCGGCGGGGCGCAGGCTCGCGCCCAGCAGCCGAAGGAAGGCCAGTCGCTGGCGCTCGGGGATGAGGTTGGCGCGGTAGAGGATGGAGTCCGCCAGCCAGGCGAAGAGCTCCAGCAGGGTGCGCCCCGGGTCGCCCACGCGGGCATGGGTCCACTCCGGGGTATGGCCCGGGATGCGGGAGAGCAGCTCCTCGACGAGGTCCGGGAAGCTCCTGTCGTCGAGTCGGGGAGGAATGATGGGCATCTAGCCTCCGAGGTCCATGGCGAGCCCGAGCTGCTGCACGTCACCCGTGCGGCGCAGGCGGTAGACGATTTCCACGCGGACCTGGGCGGGCAGGTCCGCCAGCTCCAGCACGTCCACGCGGATGAGTTCCAGGCGCGGCTCCCACTCGGTGAGCGCGCGCTGCACCAGCTCCTGGATGCGCCGGCGGGTGGACACGGTGTTGGGTTGTCCCACCATCCGCTCCAGCCCGGCGCCGAAGCCCTGTCGCATGAGCTGCTCGCCGGGGCGCGTGCGGAGGATGACCTCGATGGACTGCCGCACGCTGGCTTCTAGCGAAGGAAACGCCAGCTCGCCGCGTTCGTCCGGCACGAGCCGCAGCGGAAAGCCCACGGGAGGGCGCCTGTCGGGAGGCTTCGGGCTCATGGCGCGGTCAGTCCTCGAACCGCTCGCGCAGCGAGGCGGGAATGGGGATGCAGATCTTGATGAGGGCAATCCAGAAGAAGACGATGTTCAGCAGCGACAGGAAGAGGTTGAGGACGATGAAGGCGCAGAGGGTGATGATGGGAATGTTGAACCCACAGAGCCACCCGATGCCCTGACCCGCGGGGGTACTGGCTGAGCCTTCGAGGAAGTCCTTCGGCGAGTTCTTGTTCAGCAGCTCGTTCATCCCCGGCGGCACCTGGAAGGTGACGTTGGGCTTGAAGGCGCTCAGGTCCTTGAGCGACGGAAGGGGGATGAGGACGGGCGGCCGTTTTCCGCGCTCGTGCCAGGCGGCGATGGTGAAGGGCGCGCTCTCCTCGCTCCAGACGATGGCGGGTGGGCAGCCATCTTCGCGGTGGATCCGGACGAAGGCCCTGGCCACGTAGCGCGAGCCACGCCGCTCGAAGCGCCGCTCAGGCGGGATGAGGTCCCGCATCCGTGGCGCGGTGGCGGCCTTCGCCGCCTGGAGGACCTGGGCCGCCTCCGAGGCATTGGGATGCGTCCACGAACGAGGCAACACCACCGTGCCCGTCTTCCCCTGGACGAGGACGTCCGCCAGCCCGGAGAGCGCCGTGCCCGCGGGCCGCTTCTGGCCATTGCCATAGTCGAGCTGTACGCGGTTCATCGCCGTCATGAGCGCGGGCACTTGGAAGGCGTCGAACACCGCGACCAGTCCACGCAGGAAGTCGATGAACAGGGCGAGCTTGTCGTGCTTCGCCTGCGGCAATCTGCGCTGGGCGACATCCTGGTAGGTGACCGACAGGCCTTCGAGCCCTGTCCAGTCCACCGTCTTTCCCGCGGCGAAGTAGGGGGACAGCAGGCTCCGCACCTGCGCGTCATCGAACGCGGGCGCTGTGCTGGATGCTCCCTCCGGTGCTTCACCGCTCGCTACCTGGAGCAGCCCGTATAGCACGGTGCGCTTCGCCGCGGCGCACGCGTCGGGCGGCGCGATGAAGAGCGATGTCACGGTCTCCTGGTCCCGGCTGGTGGCCCGCATGAGGCGCAGCAGTTCGCGCCGGACGTCCGCGGGGCCGGGGCCCGCGGGCCCTTCGCGCCGTCCAGGGTCGGGTTCGCGCTCCTGTTCCTCACCGTCGAGCGTGACCCAGCCGGCGACCTTGCCGTCCCGCCGAACCCAGGCCTCGCGCGTATTGCCCGCGCCCACACGTCGGATGACGAGCCCCGCGCTTTCGATTCGGGTCGCCTCGACCCGAGGCTCACCGAACACGTCGCAGCAGGCCTCCAGCAAGGCCACGTTGAACACCCCGTGAACGGGCTGGAGCAGCTTGAGCCCCTGGGGGTTGAGTGTCCCATCGGAGATGAGGGTGCCCGCCAGCGCCTTGCGGCCTTCCTCGGACCTGAGCTCTCCGAAGATGGCTTGAACGAACTCCTGGTCCTGCCGCTCGATGAACGCGGGGGCGCCGCGCTGGGCCGCCAGCGGGGCTCCGGTGGCTCCGTCGAAAACGAGCCCGCGCAGCTTGACGGGGTGGCTCACCATACGTTGCCCGCCCCTGGCGTGTACGTCACGCCCATCACCGAGTTGGTCTGCAGCGTGTCGCACTTCACGACGCCCGAGAAGGACGACATCGCCGCGTTGACCGTGACCTGACCGGCGCTCACCTCCACCTGACTGGCGGTGACGGACACCGTGGTCGCGGCCCGGACGGTGACGCCTTGCTGGGCGAGCGTGACGGTGTTGCCCGCTGCCTCCAGCGTGAGCTCGCCTCCGTTGGCCTGCTTCAGCGTGGCGCTCACGCCACCGGGGACTTCCAGGGTGATTTGCGCGGTGCCCTCGCTCGCTTCGACGATGGCGATGCGGCTGCCATTCCGGGCCTTGATGACGTATCGGTCCACGCGATTTCCACCGGGCGTCTCCGGCGGACGGGCACGCCCGTTCCACAGGCCCCCCACGACCAGCGGCTGGCGCGGGTCTCCTCCGGCGAAGACCACGGCCACCTCGTCATCCTTGTCCGGGAGGAAGAGCGCGCCCCAGCCACTGCCGGAGAACGGCACGGCGACCCGCGCCCACAAGGCCACGTCCGCATCGGCCAGGCCCTCGGGCGCGGTGAGCAGGCGGACCTTGACGCGCGCCAGGTGTTCGGGGTCCTCCACGGACACGACCTTCGCCAGATAGGTGCCGAGCATGGCGCCCAGCAGGCGGCGCTCCTGAGCGTGTGCGGTGTCGGTCATGGCTCTCCCAGGAAGGCGCACTCGGCCTCGAAGTCCGTCTCGTAGCCGTGGAGGGTGTCGTAGCGATGGCTGGCACGGACCACGTAGTAGGTGTTGTCGAAGCGAGCGCTCAGGCCGCGGAGCCTCACGTGGGTCCCCACGCGGAGCGCGGGGGTGCCCTCCGCAGTGGCGTCGATGCGGACGAAGCGCCGGGCGCGCGCATCGAAGGCGGCCCTGGCGATGGCGGTGGCCTCGTCGCTGGTGGACACGGGCAGCGAGCCGAGGTGCTCGGTCCGAGGGCCCAGCGTCTGCTGGAGCAGCTCCGCGCCGGTACGCCCCGCGCCCGGGCCGGGTCGCGAGCCGGAGCTCTGGCCGGAGACCCTGGCGCCCTGGATGGCGTTCCACCCGGTGCAAGTGACCTGGGTGGCCTGATGCGCCAGGTCCGCCGTGACGCGCACCCGGCGGAGTTCAGAGTAGAGGGTCAGCTCCAGGATGCCCCGGCGCACCGCGCTCCGTGCGGAGACGTGGAGCTCGTCACCCGTCACCTGCAAGTCCGCATCCCGCGTGGCCAGCAATCGCCGCACGAAGGCCAGGTCGCTTTCGTTCCACTGGACCTGGAGGCCCAGGGACTCGCGAAGGCCTGGGATGATGGGCGTCAGGCCCAGGTCCCGGGCGAGCTTCTCCGCCAGCTCGGCCAGCTTGAGGTCGCTGTGGACGTGCGTGCGCCGCGCGAGCCTTGCTTTCTGCAGTGCGTCCTCTGCGAGCACGACGAACTCCGGCGCGGAGTCGTGCGAGAACACGGCTTCGATTCCGGTGATGACGCCGCGAAAAATCTCCTGAGGGGCGCTCTCGGGACCGGTGTAGATGCCGATGGGTGCCCCGAGCCTGAGCAGTTGCTCGTCCTCGAAGACCTGCTCGGCCACGGTGTCGGCGTAGCGTGCGATTGCCTCGAAGCGCAGCTCGAGCGAGCACAGGCCGCCTTCGGCTTCCTCTAGTCGCATGCTGCTGACCAGACCGGTGACGCGTGCGTCGGCCTTGCCGAAGATGCGCACCGTGGGGCGGTGATGTTCTGGCTGTGACGTGGCGTCAGTCATGGAGAACGGGGAGCGGACTCAGTCTGCGAGGAGCCGGGCCTTGCGTTGCGTGATGAGCCGGATGGCGCGGGCAATCGATGTCGGATCCACGGGAGGCGGCGTGAGCGCTGGCTCCGCGGCCGGGCGCTGGCTCGCGTCTGGCGTGGAACCTGAGACGACGGACCCCTGGACCTCGTCGAAGACGATGGACATGGCTCAATCTCCCTCGAAGCGGAGGCGGCCCCGGGGGGGCAGGGTCGCGCCGAAGCGAGGCCTGGTGACCCGGGCGCGTCCTCCGAGCTCGAAGAGGCCGTCTCCGGTGGTTTCGTAGGTGTAGGTGTCGACGTGCCCGGTGGAGCGCACGGTCTCCAGTCGGACGGAGGTGCGTGGAGGGCTGGCACGCAGTCCCGCGAACGCGCCTGCTGTGGCCGAGAGGCCCGCGGAGGACTGCGCGCCAGACCAGGCATTCGCGCTCCAGCCCGAGGCGGATGCCCCCGTGGTCGCGGGGAAGTTGGCTCCAGCGGAGAAGGACGCTCCCGCGGAGAAGATGGGGCTCGATGCGGACGCACTTACGCCGAATGAGGCAGAGCCTCCCGCCATGGCCCCTGCGCTGAATGAGGCACTGCCTCCGAACGAGGCACCGGCTGAAAAGGCGCCACCTGCGGAAACGCCCGCACCCGCTGAGAAGGCCCCGCCGGCCGAGAATCCGCCACCCGCTGAGATGCCACCGCCGGCCGAGAATCCACCACCAGCGGCGAACACGCCGCTCGCTCCGATTCCACCGCCAACGCCGAGCCCCGCCCCTGCGCTGAACCCACCTCCAACGCCAATTCCCACTCCCGCCCCGAACCCACCGCCAACGCCGAGTCCCGCCCCCGCGCTGAACCCACCTCCAACACCGAACCCGGCACCCGCTCCGATTCCACCCGCCAGGCCCGCGCTCAGGGCTCCGCCTGTTGCAAACGCTGTGGGCGGGGCCAGTGGCACGGACGGGTCGACGGTCATCACGTCCTGGCTGGGGAAGCGCGGATTGTCTTCACTGTTCTGCTCCGCGACGGCGCGCGAGATGGGCTGGTTGCGCGCAGCGGCCATCTGCCGCGAACTTTCGCCTTCGGCTCCCCTGGAGAAGACGCGTTGCTGCCGCGTCATGCCCACCGAGACGGTCGAGCGCAGGGGGATGCCATCGGATGCGAAGAAGTCGATGGTCTCCCGATAGGTGTCCACCAGACCGGTGAATTCGAAGGCGCCCCACCGGAAGGTGACGTCCGGAGGAATCTGGCTCTTGGCGCCCATGAACTGGGCAATGCGTATCGTGTGGTCGCAGACGTTGGCGCCCGTGCCGGTGGTGTCGAAGACCAGCTCCAGGGTGAGCTTCGCGCTGCTCTCCGAGACGAACTGCTGGTTCTCCTGGCCCTGGGCGTTCTGGAGCTTGTTGGTGACGGTGTACTGGAGCGAGCTCGGGTTGAAGTGCACCAGCACCTCCTCGCCGTTGCTCTCGTTGATGAAGCTCGCGCTCTCGGGAGTCGTATCTGGCATGGCGCGCTAGTCCTCGAGGGAGAGTCCTTCGTGCACGAGGTGCAGCTCTTCGATACCGACGTCCGTCGCGCGGGCGTTGAAGTCGGCCGCCTTGAACTTCACCGGCATGGCGCGCTCCAGCTTGTAGGTGAGCACCGTCTGGGTCCCTCCGTTCTCCGACGGGGCCTTGAGACGGATTCGCACGGTGCACCGGTACCCGTAGTCGCCGTCCGTCACCCTCATGAACCAGCGAGCCAGCCGCTCGCCCGACGAGAGGCCTCGCTTGAGCACCACGGTGCCAAAGCTCACCGGCCCGGCGCGCTGCACGGCGCCCAGGTTGTGGCCGCCCACGCGAATGGCCTTCGGCTCCATGGTGGCTTCCAGACCCGTGCACTCGGAGAAGGCCCCGTCCACGGGTGCCTCTTCCGGGCCACTGCCCGACAGCGGCTCGGGCTGGAAGGTGAGTTCGAAGCGGAAGGTGTGCAGTGGCCAGAGGTCTCCGCTCATGCGGCTTCCTCCTGCTGGAGTGACACGTCACCCTCCAACGCGGAGAGAAGGACCTGCACCCGTTCGATTGCCGCCGCGGGAGCCAATTCCACCAGCGCGATGAGCCGCCCGTTATCGAGGTCGTCCTGCGTCATGGTCGTCCGGTCACACCGCACGGAGAAAGCCTCGCGCGGCGTCGCTCCTCGCAGAGCGCCCTCTGCGAAGAACCGGCCGAGCACGGACTCCATCCGGTAGCGCAGCGCCAACCAGGTGTCCTCGTTGGAGGGTGAAAACGTCAGGTCCGCGCCGAGTTGCCTCGCCGCTCGCAGCACCGAGGAGATGAGCCGGCTCACCGGAGCCTGGCGGTGGCTGACCCTCTGGCTGGACGTCACGTCGGACAACACCTGCATTCCGCGGGGCGTGGGCCCCAGCAACGTGACGCGCTCGCCCAGTGCGCGCAGCGGCGACCCCGGATCGCGTGGTTCCTGGTCCAGGCGTGTTGGGATTGGGAAGACCTCTCGTACCTCCGCGAGCCCCAGTCCCAGGGCGCTTCGGAAGGTGCCGCGAAGCAGTGCGTTGCGTGCCAGCACCCCCGTCAGCGCCCCGTCAGGGGCCGCCAACCGCTCCGGAAGTCCCTCCGAGGACGCGGTCCTCAGCCACGGATAGGCGAGCTGGATGAACGCGCTCTGGAATGGGGTGAGCACTCCGCTGGCATGGATGAACGCGCCCAAATCCTGCGTCGCGGCGCGCTTGCCCGCGGAAGTATCGAAGACCAGGCTTGTCGAGGGCAGCGGCAGCGCCGCGACCAGGTGCGTCTCCCGCAGGCGCCTGTCGCGGAGGAGCTCGGCCACTACGGCGAGGAAGGCCGCCCAGTCCAGGTAGGCTGTGAGTCCGCAGCGAGGCGCCGCGCGCTCCGGCGTCTTCCACTCGGACCCGGTGGCCGCGCCATGCGTGGCGCATTCCACGAACCCTGTGGCACCCGCGGGTGGCAGGCGGGGGATGGGGAGTGGCTCGGGCGCATCCGCCACCAGCTCCGGCAGGTCTGGAAGGCAGAGGAAGCACACATCCTGAAGGCCGAACAGGTGGGCCGCGCCGTGCCACGTCGTGCGGTCCACGGCGGAGGCGGGGTGCTCCATGCCGGGAGGCGCCGGCACTCTGCTGCCCGGCAGCAGCAGGTTCAGCCGCCCGAGCCGCGTGGCGCGCTCCGCCCCTGAAGTGAGCGGGTCCGCCATGCGCACCACGTAGCACTTGCGCCCGCCCTGGACGAAGAAGGCCTGCACCGCCGCTCCCAGAGCGGTGAACTCGTCGGGGGCGGTTCCGGCGCGGGCTCGCCAGTCGAAGATGCGCTCGAAGGCGGCGAAGCTCTCGAAGGGCAGGGGGACGTCGGTGAGCGGGGCCTGCGGATCGTTGGGGTCCACGCGGAGCGTGGGGGCGGTCATCCACCCCTGCTCGAACAGGTAGCGGGACAGCGCGGCGGGCACGGAAGTGCCCGGTCGACGGCGGACGAAGCCCACGAAGAGGGCAACGTCCATCCGCTCGGGCGCGGTGGGCGCCGCGCGTTCTGTGACTTCGAAGGTCAGTCGCCGCATGGCCCGGGAGCTCCCCCTGATGCTCCGCTCAGTCCACGTCCGGGAAGCCCATCCGCACCGTTTCAGCGGCGAGGACGAGCTCTTCCATGGCCACGTCTCCGCCACCCTTGGCGGCCAGCGTGGGGCCGGTGAACTTCATGGGCGTGACGTTCACCAGCTTCCAGGACTGCACGGGGTTGCGCGCCTCGTCGAGCAAGCGGATGGTGACGGCGGCCTTGCGGCCCAGCGGCCCGTTGCGGCGGACGTCCTCCACCCACGTCCAGATGGCCCGAGAGTCGACGACGCCACGCTTGAGGGTGACGTCGCCCGTCTTGAAGGCGCCGGGCACCTTGCGCACGTGGTTCTCCGGGTCGCTGCCCTCGCGGTACTCGGAGAGGGTGACTTCGGTGCTGAGTCCGGACACGTCGGAGAACCCACCGAAGGACGTGCCGTCGAAGCTGATTTCGAAATTGAAGGCGCCGTAGGGCGTGGGGCGGGTAGGCATGGCGGCGAGTCCTTTGCGTTAGGTCCGGGCATCCGCCGTCTTCTGGCCGATGCGGAAGATGACGAACTCAGCGGGCTTCACCACCGCCACGCCGATGAGGCAGACGAGCCGGCCGTTATCGAGGTCGTTCTGGTCCATGGTGGTGCGGTCACACCGGACGAAGAACGCCTGCTTCGGGTCGGCGCCCAGCAACGCGCCCGTGCGCCACTGGTTCTCCAGGAAGCTGCCAATCGTCTCGCGGATGTTGGCCCACAGGCGCTCGCCATTGGGCTCGAACACGGCCCACTGCGTGCCCTCGTCCACGGAGCGCTCCAGGAAGTTGAAGTAGCGCCGCACGTTCACGTACTTCCATTCCGGGTCGGAGCTGACGGTGCGCGCGCCCCACACGCGGTAGCCGCGTCCCGGGAAGAAGCGCAGGCAATTGATGCCCTGTGGGTTGAGCGTCTCCTGCTGCGCGAAGTGGATGTCCTGCTCGAAGCGCAGCGCGCCACGGACCACTTCATTCGCGGGCGCCTTGAACACGCCGCGTTCGATGTCGCTGCGGGCGTAGATGCCGCACAGGAAGGCGGACGGCGGCAGCGCGATTTCACGAGGGACATCGGCCGCCTCGGACCCGGCCAGCGGGTTGGCGACGACGACCCAGGGGTAGTAGAGCGCGGCCTTGGTCGAGTCCACCTGCGCGCGAAGTGCCAGCGCGTCCTGCGGCCCGTATCCGCGCGGCGTGTCCAGCACCGCGATGCGATAGGCACGGCGTCGCTCCGCGGCGCTGATGAGCCCGAGCCTTACGGCCTGCGCCGACGCATACGCCGAGGAGCCCGGCGCGGCGATGATGGAGATGTCCTCCACGCCGCCCAGCCGCTCGAACGCGTCTTCGTACGAGGCCGCGCTTGGCTCGCTCCCGTCGGAACCACCGGTGAGCGTGAAGGGGCCCGCGGCCAGCGCCGTGCGCAGGGCGAACGCGGAAACGCCGTTGCCCGCCTCGAACGCGTACATCCGCTCCATCTGCTCGGAGAGCGTGGCGGGCGAAGGGGTGAGCACGTGGCCCGGGTAACGGGGATGGGCGCGGTCCACGCCCAGCCCTTCATACAGCCGCTCCTGCCCGTCACCGTCCTGCGTGGTGACGGTGAGCGTGACGAACTGGCTGTTCCCGGGCAGTTGCTGGAACTGCGACGCGGTGTCGTTCGGCAGCGGCAACGTGTCACTGCCGTTGGACCAGGTGCCGTTCGCCTGCTTCAACCACCAGGTCACCCCCGCCGTGCCGTCCGTCCCGGGCTCCGAGGTGGCCGCGTCCAGGCCCAGCGCGCTGGAGCTCACCGAGGCCACCTCCAACGAATGGCTGGCACCGGGGAGCGGGTGGCTGATGACGAGCTTGTTGTCATCGACGGACGCCGTGGCGTTGGCACCCAGGAGTACCTGGATGTCCGCGAGGGACACCGCGCCCAGGTCGCTCACGTTGCTCTGCGGGTCCGCCGCGTTGTCGACCGTCTGTGCAGCGAGCTTGAGCTGCGGGTTGGCCGAGACCTGGATGATGGCCCCGGTACCGCGGGCATCGGTGCCCAGGAGGAGACGGCCGACGGGCGCGGCGTCATCGGCGCCGCTGAGCCGGGCGTAACCACCCCGAAGCTGCCGGTTGAGAGTGTCCACGACCTCCGCGGGCGTCAACGGCGTATCGGTGGGCAGGGTGAGGGTCTGCGCCTGTCCGCCCAGGGTGACGGTGAGCGTCTGGTTGGCTTCGAGGAATGTCGTCGAAGGGTCGAGCTCCGCCGCCGCCGCGGCTTCGGCATTTCGCCCGGAGAAGGTGAGGGTGACGTCGGTGTTCCCGTCGAACGTCAGCGTGAGCGTGGTGCCATCGGGGACATTGAAGGGCGGGGGCAGGGTGCCCACGATGCGCGCGGCCGAGGCGGCGGTCTGATTCAGCCGGACCAGGCTGCCCGTGGGCGCGCGCCGCATGGCGCCGACCGTGGCGGGCGCGAGCACTTCCCGGACGCTGATGCTCCCGTTGCCCGCACGGCCGGGGAACCTCGCGGTGAAGCGTGCGCGCAGGTTCGCGTCCGCGTTGGGGATGACGTCCGCGCCAGCGGTGGCATTGGCCGGCGTCCCCGAGAAGGCGCGAGCCACGTAGAGGCGGGAGCCGCCCTCGTTGAAGTAGGCGCGGACCGAGTGCGCCAGGTAGTTGGTCGTCTCCTGGGTGCCGGTGAGGTCCAGGTCCGCGAGGCCGCCAAAGAGCCGGACGAATTCGGGGAAGCTCGTCACCAGCGACGGGGGGCCGGAAACAGGGCCCTTGCGTGCCGGACCCGCGAAGCCGCTGGTGCTGGTGCTGACGCCCTCGATGGACCTGGCTCGGAAACTCGTCTCTTCGACGTAGACACCGGGTGCGAGATATTCAGGCACGCGAGCCCCCACTTTCTCGTTACGTGGCGCGCGGTCGCGCCGTCATTGGTCTGCGTTCAGAGCTCGACCCAATCGAGCTTGATGGTGGTGGTGACCTCTTCGCCGGCGGCGACGTCGAGGGTGCTGCTCAAGGGGTGGAAGTCCTGGGAGAGTGCGTCGGGGTCCGGAGGCTGCGGCAATGCCGCCCAGGCAGCGGCCAGGCTGAAGGTGAAGTGGACGGGGGCTTCGGGATTGCCCCAGTCCGCGATGGGAATGCCGGGCACGAGGATGAGCGCGTCACCCCGCTCGTTCGACTGGCCCCAGCGCGTGATTTCCGGGTCGGCCAGCGCGAGCGACACCAGCGCGCCGGGCAGGGGCGTGTCGTGGGCGTCCACGACACGGAGCCGCACCACGGCACTGCGTGCGGACGGGCGCATCAGCGGCGACGGGTAGAGCGTGACGTCGACTGGGCGGAAGACGGAATCTGGCGGGAGCGGCTGGCCCGTGGGCGGAGCCGTCGCGTCTCGTGGCAATTCGAGCGTGAAGCTCCGGGCAAGATAGTGGCGTGTGGGGTCGCTCGCCACCAGGGTGAAGGCGGCTGCGGCGGGAAGCGGGTTCGGCAAATCGAAGCTCGCCGCGTAGTCGGAGAAGCCCGGCGCGTCCGTCACCACGTGCAGCCCGCGGACGTTGCGAGTGAAGCGGAGGCCATGCCCCGCGACGGTGATGGGCTCCGTGAGGGGGCGTTGCGTCTCCGCGTCGAGGAAGCGGATGGCGGCCAGGGCGCGGCTCTCGGTGCGCTCGAGAATCATCGCCTGGGCACCTCGTCCGTGAAGTCGAAGCGCCGCGCGACGACGGGCCGTCCAGCGGGTTTGCCCTGCACGTCGATGCAGACGACGCGGGCGACGTACGTGACGGAAGGGCGATAAGGGCGTCGCAAGGCGTCCCACATCCGCAAGATGTCTTCCTGAGGAATTTCCGCCGGGACGATTTGCACCAGCTCGTCCGGCCGCCAGACGCCCACGGGGGACAGGTCAGAGGCGCTCAACGCGTTGTGCGTGTGAAGCTGCAACATGACCCAGGCCATGATGCGGTGCTCGTCGTCGACGTTTTCAGCCCAGACCGTGAGCAGGTAATGCAGGTCCAGCGCGAGCGGCGGAGGCGCTTCCGCGCGTGGCTCATTGCGGAGGTGTTCGTTGACGGCGACGCGGTAGAGAAAGAGGGTGACGCCTGGGACTTCGACCGGAGGGGTGTTTGTCTCGCTTCCAGCCATCTTGCCGCTTGGGACGAGCTCGAAACGGCACGTGGGCAGGCCTTCGGGCTCGTGAGACAACTCGTAGGCGTGTCTCAGATATGAGACCAGCGAATCGCCTACCGAATAGATGGCGGAAAAGCCGGCCACGTTGGTCCCCCCAAGTGCACCGCGTGTATGTTCTAAAGGTGAATGAGAATCGCCTTTGAGTATGGGTATGGTGTCGAAACATCCACCTTGAGTCAAGTCACCTCGCGCGGTGGGTGAAAAGCTTGAGACCTGTTGCGACGGTGGGAGATGGCTATCGAGGTGGCTGAAGCCTGGCGAGCAGCGCGCGGACGATGTCTTCGGCGCTCGCGTCACGCCCCTCGGTTCCCGTGGGGGTGAGCGCTTCGAGCAAGGCCTTCCATTCCTCGGGCGGTTCATCGCCACGCTGTTCCAGGGCGGAGAGCAGCGGTTGGACGCGAGCGGTCAGGTCCGGGAGTTCAACGCCACGGGCGCCGAGGTCCTGCTGCAGCGAGCCGAGGAGCTGTAACAATTCGGCGGGTGTCTCCGGGCCTCGTGTGGCTGCGCCGTGCACGCTGCCTGGCGCGGAGCGCAGCGCGTGCTCCATCAGGTTTCCGAGCCAGGTGGCCATCGCTGGGGCATCGAAGTTCTCGGGAGCGCTGGGCGGGATGCCCGTATCGCTGGGCTGGGAGCGCGGCAGGGTGGCGTCCTCCGCATCGAAGCGGGCGCCGGTGCGGTCGCACCCGGTCCACTGCACGCCGTCCACGATGGCGCCTCGGAAGTCCGCGTGGCGGAAGCTCCCGCCTGACACGTTGGCACCCGTCAGGTCGGCGCCGCGAAAGTCCGCCTCGTCCAGCCGCACGTCCACGAGTGACGCGCCCGTGAGGTCCGCGCCTCGTAGCTCCACGCCGACGCCTTCCGCGCCGTCGAGCACGGCTTCGCGGAGGATGGCCCGTGAGAACGATGTCTCCGAGAGCCGGGTCTTGCGCAGGTCGGCTTGGGATAGGTCTGTGCCGCGCGCGGAGCTGTCCTCGATGCGGGCCTCGGAGAGTCGCGCCCGTCGCAGGTCGGCGCCGTCGAGCCGGCACTGCCGGAGCGTCGCACTTTCCAGCACGGCTTCCTCGAGAACCGCGCGCTCGAACGAGCATGCGGAGAACCGCGAACCGCGCAAGCTGGCGCCACGCAGGCTGGCAGTGCCCAGGTCCAAGCCGTCTCCACGCAGTCCGTCGAGTGGGGCGCCAGTGAGGTCCGCACCGTGAAGCTGAAGGTCCCGCGCGCGAGCCTTTTTCTGGAGGAGGGCCTGGAGGATGTCTCGCGCGCTGGCGGTCATGTCTCTCTCCGGCTCATGAGTCCGAGCGCGAGGAGCTGCTCGTGGAGCCGAACGATGAGCGTCGCGGCGCCATCATCACCAGGTGCCGCGGTGTCGAGCGCTTCGACGAAGACGTTCGCTACTTGCTGCGCTTCTTCGGGCGTCAGCGAGGGGGGAACGAGGCGCTGGTCGATAGGGCGCCTCTCGTACACGTTCTTGAGACGCGCCGTCTCATGGGCCAGCGCCTCGCGGAGGGGGACCGCAAGGGCGCTGGCGGCCATTTCCTCGGACGGGTACTTGGGGCGCCAGAAGGACCACTCGAACAGTGTTCCCTGGAGTCCTCGGACGAGGTGCTCCCACGCATAGCTCTGGACTTTGACAGGGCCTGGTAGGTTCGTGACGACCCAGGTCGCGAATCGGCTCGCGAATTCGACCGTGAGTTCCTCCGTCGTCAGAGTCGGAGGACTCGGGCTTGTGAGTACGTTCGCACCCTCGACCAGCTCCGGTTGGAACGGCCGCATGACGTTGCTGCCCATCGCTGTCCGCAAGTCGAGTGGCATGACCATGCCATCGACGTTCATCTTGCTTTCTCGGTACCCTGGCGCATTCGAAAGTGCCCGTCGTACTTCCGCCACAATCGGAGCGGGACCTTCGAACTGCAGGCGGCCCAGTTGGTCCTGGTAGTCGGCATCGAGCCAGACGAAGAGTTCATTCTTGATGCGTGCGAACGATGACGTGGAAGGGGGCATCAACCTGTAGCGGATCATCACTCACTTCCTTGAGGTGCCAGTAGTGGGCATGGGGAGTCCGGCGCGCGCCCTCGTCCTCTGAATGACACCCAAGACGTAGAAGAAGTGCTCCGGGTCCTGACGATAGAGTTTCATCATTTCGTAGGGGGTAAGGAAGTGCTCAATACCCGTCGTGACGACCTCCGTTGCCGGGTCGCCGTCGCCATAGTCTTTCCCGGTGTATTTTCTGATGAAGCCGCCCTCAAAGCCCATCTCTTTGGAGTCGAAGTCCTTGGTGTTCGTGAGATCATTCATCGACCGCGCAACCGGTTCCCCTGATGAAACAAGACGTTGGGCGCGGGCTTTGACGAAGGATTTGGAGGCCGTGGAGACATCGGGATCGACGTGCTCGATGCGGTGAGCGAGTTCGTGGTGCATGGTCTCCGGCTTGGGGTTTTTGCCCAGATTGATGGAGTTCGCGTCATGATCGTAATGCGCACGCACGTCGCGAGGTTGGCTCCCCTTGGTCAGGATGAAGCCTTGGGGGAGATCGTTGCCCGTCATTCGATAGTGTCTTTCGATATCGGTGCGAACATCTGCCTCGGTGCGTTTAGAGGCATTGATGGCATTCTGGCCCGCCGGTGTGATGGTCACTCCGGCAGCGATCGCCGTTGCCTGTGGAGTCGGAGTCCCCAGAAGCGCATTGCGCAATTCAACCATCACCCTCGTGGCCTTTTCCTGATTGTCGCTGGACCGCTGCTCGATCTCTTTGAGGAGTTGGTTACGGTCGTTCTTGAGGCGGGCGTACTCATGTCGGAGGTCCTCTTGTAGTGCGAGGGTTCGCTCGATGTCCTCCGGGGATGGCTTGCGGCCGTTCTCGCCGACCCAGGCGTTCTTCGTATTAAGCGGGTCTTCGGAATTGGCCGTAATACGGGCGTCAATATCGGCAAGTGCAGCAGCTTCGTTCGGGAGAATCTTGTGGACGAGGTCATCCAGGCGGCTACGCATCCCCTTGGAGATACCCTCCATGAAGTCGATGCCATTTTTGATGAACTCAAGATGTGTCGCGCTCGCGGCCGGGGTGCCGGGGATGTCAGACCAGCCTACTGTCTGACGCGCTCGATCGTTTGGGTTGAATTCAATGTCGTCAAAGTTGTCACGATTATTCGAGGGACTCGTACTGGTGGCGCTTGACGCGGCCGCATCGCCTTCAGAGTTTACCGCTACTGTGGCACGCGAGGTCGACCCGGCAAGGGATTCTGGATGGGGGACGGGCTCTGTTTCGGTCCTCAAGGGGGACGCTGACTCTTCCTCGGGTCGTGGCGTCGTGGAGACGTCGGTTTCTTCCTCGGAACGTGGCGTGCTGGGTCCGTCGGTCTCCGACTCGGGCCGTGGTGTCCTGGAGACGTCAGCCTCGGCTTCGGGACTCAGCCTGTCGGGGGCGTCAGTCTCTGCCTCGGGGCGGGGGCTTGCCGTGGTTGCGGCATCGCTCTCCGCTGTGGGCCGGGGAGCGATGGACTCGCGGAAAGCGCGAGCCCGTGAGCCAGGCACGACGCCCGCGCCGCGAGCCATCCACCGTTGCTGGACGCGCTTGATGCGAGGGACTTCGCCGAAGCCGCCGGTGACGACGGACATGAGCACCGACATGCCCAGCGCATGCCAGGAGAACTCACCCGTGATGAGCTGGGTGGCGACTTCCAGCACCGCATCGGCGGCGATGTTGGCCACGAACTGAAGGGCCACGCTCTTGACGGCGTTCTGGATGAGGGCGCCCGCGCCCGCGCCGAACACGCCGCCAATCGCACCCAGGAGCGCGGCCTTGCCCACGCCCGCCATGAGGCGCTCGCCCGACGCCCAGTTGTTGAGGACCTGGATGGCGGCCGACGTCGCCGCGCCGACAATGGCACCACCCACGATGGTTCCAATGGTCGCGGCTGCCGCGGTGGCGCCCAGCGCGCTCGCCGCCGCACCCACCGCGCCAATGACCGCCGGGCCGACGACCAGCGCCACCACGATGACGATGGCGATGATGAGCACCACCGCCAGCACGCCCTTCCAGGCGGGCTGTTCCTTCGACGCCGCCTCTTGGGCCTGGACGGGAATGTCGCAGTCGAGCTGCGCCTTGGAGTCGCGGAGGCTCTGTTCCAGCGCATCCGCGGAGTCCACCAGTGCGCTCTCGACATGGGTGAGAATCGTCGTGCAGGTCGTCTGGAAGCCGGTGGCCACGGTCTCCAGGCCGGTGGCTCCGTCCGAAGCCACCTGTTGTGCTTGCGTGGTGAACGCGTCGCGCTGCTGGCCGAAGCTTGTGGTCGCTCCTGCCGCCAATGCGCCCATGGATGCCGTGAAGGAATCAACCAGGGCCGCTGTCGCTTCCTCGGAGGACTGGCCCAGCCGCAGCATGGCCTCCAGCCCTTGGTTCCCCACGCCGTCCACGCGCTCCAGGGCGCCGGCGGCTCCATGCTCCACCTGGGAGACGAGGCCATCCAGCCCGCCTTCGAGCCCGCCCATGGCTTGCCCGAGGATGCGCTCCAGTTGTTCGCCCTCTGGAGCGGACTGCGTGGAGAACAGGTCGCGCACGCCCGTGAGCGCCTGCACCAGGGTGTCGATGGCGCCCGTCACGGCGCTCTGGATGGACGTCGCCGAGGCGAAGGCCGCCAGCTCGATGAGGACCTGTTGCAGGTAGCCCGTGTCATTCACGGACTGACGCTGGTCGTGTTCGTGGCGGTCCAGCCGGGCCAACTCGGCGATGAAGGCCGAGTCGACGGAGGCCATCATCGAGTCGCGCGTGGTCTCCGCCTGCGTCAGGGCTTGTGTCCGGCTGCTTTCGAGCGCGGCGACGAGTTGCTCGTACTGCGTGTCGAGCGTCTCGCGGGCACGGCGGGCCGCGGCGATGACGCCGCAGCGGTCCAACTGGCGCCCCTTCATCGCCTCGCCGGCCTGCTTCGTGGCCGTGTCCACCAGGCTCTTGCGATAGCCCTTGGCCGTCTCGCGCGCGGCCTTCATCTGGGCCTCGGCGCGGCGGTCGGTCAGGTAGCCCGCGAAGAAGCTGTCCTTCTTGTTGATCTTGCAGTCTTCGTATTCCTCCGCGTACTCCTCGCCGAGTTGGACGCACTCATCGCCCACTGTCGGGCCGAGTGCTTCGTGGGCAATGCGGGCCTGGGCGTAGAGGGAGTTGACGCTGTCCAGCGTGGTGGACTCCTGCTCGTCAACGAGCATCAGGCCGGAGTCGTAGGCGGCCCGGAGCGACTCGATCGCACTGTCGGTCTCCGAGTGGATGGTGGAGACGGTGGTGGAATGCTCGGACAGGACTTGCTGGCGGGCTCCCTCGGCCTGGGCGGTGGCGGCGACGCGCGCCTGCTCCACGCTGGCGCTGATGGCCGCCTTCTGTTCCTCCATGGAGGCGGAGATCGCGCTCTTGTACGTCTCGGCGAGCGCGCCGATGCGGGCTGGAACATCATCCCGCGTCAGGAGAACCGCGTCCTCGATTCGATTGGCCGCCTGAAGGAAGAACGCGTCCGCGCGTGAGTTCGCGTCAACACGTCGCGCGTCGTCCGCCGACGTCGCACCTGGCGCCGGGACGAACTGCACGCCGCCCCGGAGCGAAATGGCACCGGCTCCGGCATTGGCGAGCGAGGCGGACGCACTGCCATGTGCTGCCACGGCATCCCACCGCTGGACTTCGGTTGTGTCGATGGCTTCGTCCAGCGGCGTACGAGCGGCCTCATTCGCGGCGTCTTCCGCCGTTGCCCCGCCGTTGCCCCCAGATGCCTCCGAGGACGGTGCGGCCGTGGCGTCACCCGTGGGGGCCCCTTCCGCGGAAGCTCCAGCGGATTCAGGGGTGGAAGCGTTGCTGTCCAGCGTGGACTGCGCGGGCGCCGCGGCTTCCGTGGAGGAGGGCGCCTGCTCGGAGATGGCTTCCTCAATGGGGCAGTTGTCTCGCTCCTCGGCATCGGGACTGACGCTGGATGCGGCTTCCTGTGACTCCGTGGGCGCTGGCTCGGGAGGCTCTTGTTCGGGCTCGCCCTCGGGTTCTTCAATGGCCTCCGTGTAGCAGGTTGCGTTCTGGGGGCCGCCGCCCGCGCAGGTCTGTGCGCCCTCGGTGCCGCCGGGAGGGGCGGCCGTGTCGCTCGTGGGTTCAGTTGGACCGGAAGTCAGTGCATCCGTCGCGGGGCCCGCCGCGGCGCCAAGCGCGCTTCCCGCGGCCCCCGAGCCGCTGTCAGTGGACTGTCCATCCTGGGCCGAGCGGCCTTCGGTCGATTCGAGCGAACCGCCGTTGGAGGTGCCACCGCCACCTTGCGGCCTGGGCATTCGGGAGGGTGCCGCAGGCGGTTCGAAGAGGCGGTGGACGTTGGCTGCGAGAAAGGGCTGGACGGGCGCTGCGCTCGAAGACGTTTCCGTCACCGGAGGACCGGAGGGGCCCACCGCGCGGTCGAGGATGGGCTCGGCGGTTTCGCCTCGGACCACGGCGTCAGCGGCCTCATCCGCCTGGCGCTCGTAGGGGTCTCCTGGGTGGCCGACGCCGTCATGGAGTTGTACGCCGGAGCGCTGCTGAACAGCATGCGCCGCTTCGTGTGCTGCCAGGCTCAGGTCAGGTGGGCCACGAAAGGCGATGCGATTGCCCATTGTGAATGCATGGGCCCCCATCCGGTCGCTCGCGAGCGCGGCCTCACCGCCCACACGGGCTGTGACGTTCGACAGGTCATGGCGGCCGAACGCCTGCTGAAGCTGTGCGAAGTGGGGAAGGGGAGCGCTGGCATCCTTCACACCTGCATGGGCCTCGCGCCGGATGGCCGCGGGCCGTGACTCCACGGTGCCTCCGGCTGCCTGAGGCTGCACCGCGTCCTTCTCCCCGCACGCCGCGCACGGGCCGCCTCCGGATTCACATGCCGCGCACTTCGTCTGGACCGGAGTCCTGAGGGGGGACGCCAATCCACCTCGCATGTAACGCGGGACACCCGATGCGGAGTTGGGGCGGGCGCGTGCGCCAGGGCCGCTCTCGCCGGACCGCCCGCGCAGGAAGGCGGGAACGCCAGGAGCAGATCGCTCCGACGGCGCGCTCTCAGGACGTCTGGATGAATCCGAAGGCCGGGTCGACTCACTCCGGCGTACCGACTTTGACGTCGCTCGGCTCACGGATGCTCGCCCCCTGGTGATTCATACCGGAGGAGTTCATGTGTTCACTGCCAGTGTCAATGGGCGGCACTGTGGTGAACTGGAGCCGACTGTGAGAGCCCGGTGAGGCAGGAGATTTTGCCAGCGCGAATCCCAATCCGACCTGAGAGGTTTGGAATTGACGCAGCCGGAGCAAGCTGGGGCGCGGGTGGGACGTGTTCAAGCAGACGCGGTTTGGAGCATGTCTCCGGAAGGCCGAGCCGGCGGTCGTGGACGCGCATTGAGGCACACGACGGCCCTCCCTGGGGCTCCAGCGGCGGGCCGCCGTCATGTCAGCTCAGTCGTTCCAGGCCCGGTAGTTCCCCCCTGAGTATGGCGGGGGCGCGGCGTCAGTCGCGCCCCCGTTGTCGTTACGGCTCGTCGAGCGCGTCTAGCTGAACCTGGGCAAGCTCACGGTAGAACGGGACGACTTCAACATTGAGCAGTTCCAGGAATGGCGCGCGTGCGGCGTCAAGGTCGCCTGCCTCCTGGTGCTTGATTGCTTCGGTGATGGCACGCGACAGGCGCCGCGAGCCCACCCGGATACGCTTCGCAATCTCTTTGAGCAGCGCGGCGGCGCTCACATCGTCCTGGAGTGCCTGGGTGACTTCCCGTGGCGTTATGGCTACTTCGGAAGCGGTATTGGTCAGGAGCGCGCGGTTTTCATCCGTGAGAACGAGCGGTTCTCCAAGGTCGGTAACGCGGCGGTTCAACTCCCTGATTTCGTGCCAAGTGCGGTGTTCCGGCATCGAAAGCCCCTATCGACTTCTACGGCTGCAAAGTTCGAAGGGCCACTGCCTTTGCCCCTCGCAGTACCGAAAGCACGCATAGCAGTCGCCATCCCAACGCGGCTTCTTCTGGTCTCGGCAGGCGACGTAGGTGTTGGTGCAGTGCTCCCTCCATCCGTCTTCGGCGTCGTCCTCCTCTTCTTTCGCCTTGTCTTGTGCGTGCTGCATGGCGGCATCCATGGTCGCGGTGTACGCGGCGGCTTCGCTCGCCGTGAGGCCGCACGCTTCGGGCACTGCTGGGTTGCGCTGTACGCAGCACGACACGGTGTCAGTGCAGGACGCCAGTGCGTAGGCGTCGCGGCGGCTGGCCGTGCCGGTGGCGCTACTGGAGCAACCCAGCGACACGGCGGCTAAGAGGCACAACAGGCTAATGGCGATGTTCAACTTTGGCATGATGCGCGGACGAGTCACGTCCAGATATCGTGCGTCTATCACCCTGAGTGGGGGGCGCCTAGTTGAACTGCGCGAGCGAGGTCAAGTCCGGAATCGTGTGTAGTTGTTTCGGAGGGGGTTCGGGGGAGGAATGCGCCTCGGAGGCATCAATCAGCGGCGGGGCAGGGGGGATTTCAGCAGGAACATGTCGAGGTAGCGGCGGTCATCCCAGACGCCGGTGACCTCAAGCGCGACTACGTATACCTGGCTCGCCTGGACAGCGCCGAGGGGGCCTCCGATGCGGGCTACTCTGGATCGAGCGCCCAGGTTCCTTCTTCCCAGCGTTTCAATGCCTGCTGCGCTCCGAATGGGGCCAGCCCTTGCCCCTTGGCAGCTTCCTCAAGGACCGCTTTGGCTCCGTCCGTCCGATAGCGAAGCAGATGCGCGGCGGCCATCACGCGCACGTCCAGTCGCTCATGCTTGAGCAGCACGGCGAGAGCGTCACGTCCGGCATTGCCGTTGGCCAGGAGCTTATCGACGGCGGCACCGTACTTCCTGGCGTGCTTGTTCCCGATCTTGGCGTCTCCCCGGAGGATGGCCTCGTTCTGTCCGGCCACGTTCTGGGCGAACTGCTCGACAAGATCCTCCAACTTCATCACCAGAGCCCCTTCTCGATGTTCTTGAGGGCCAATAACCCGAACTCGCTGGCCTACTCCGGATCGAGCGCCCAGGTGCCGTCCTTCCAACGTCGTAGTGTCATGATCGCTCTGATGGCGGCCACCCCTCCCTCGTTCGCTGCCGCTTCCAGTACCGCCTTGGCTTCCGCCGTCCGGTAGCGGAGCAGGAACCCAGCCGCCATGGCTCGAACATCCGTACGAGGATGCTTCAGCAGCACGGCGAGGGCCTCTCGCCCAGTATCCCCCTGCGCGCGTAGCGCCTGAAGCGCGGCGGTGTACTGCTTGGCGTGCTTGTTCCCCGCCCTGGAATCTCCTCGATGAATGGCATCAGTCTGGGCCGCGACATTCCGAGCGAACTGCTCGACCAGTTCTTCCAACTTCATCACCAGACCTACGGGAACGTCACGCCGGAGAGGGTGATGGCGCGCAGCCCGCCCGGTCCCCACAGCTTCAGGGTGAACGGCCCCTGCGCCGCATCCGGCGTCGCTTCTGCTTCCACCACGACGCGGCCGAACGGATAGCGAGAGATGGGGGCCTTTTGCCAGACGGTCAGGATCTTCAGGGACGTGCCCGGCTTGCTCACCAGCGATGCCCCTTCCGCGGTCCAGGGGTTCGCGGCGTCCGGGTTCTCGAACTCCACCGCTACGGCTACGCGAACAGGGGCGCGATAGCTCCAAGCCCGGTGTGCCCAGAGTGCGTTGCCTGGATGCTGACGAACCTCTTCGTTGACGCGGAGGAGTTTCGCGGCGACGCCCTCCTCCTTTTGGATGACACCGTTGGCCAGGAGGCCCGCGATGCCGCTCGGTTCCCGCTGTTCCGCCCTCATCCGCGCGTTCTCCTCGTGGCACTGCTGGGTTTCCGCTCGGGCCTCCTTCGCCTCCTGCTGGTAGGACTCCGCCGTGCGCGCCTGTCTCCACACCTCGACGATGCGCTCGCCGCGCGCGGGGTGGGCGACGAGGACGAAGGCCGCATCAAGGGGGACCGAGCCATCCTGGAAGCGCACCGTCAGCAGTAGGCGTTCGCCGGGTAGGAGCTGCTCCGAGGGCACCAGCCGGAGCGTGCTTCGCCCGAGGTCCACGAGTGAAAAGCGTTCTTCGCCTTCGAGCACGACCTTCGCCGGATCCAGGGCGGAGTCGAACTCGAAGGACGTGGACATGCGTGGGCTTATCTGAACCTCTGGAGGCGGCACCGCCGAGGATGGCTCCGCCGAGATTTCGACGCGGCGCACCCCAAGGCCCGAGACCGTGGGAGACGGTTGGGCGGTCGCGGCGCCTGACGCGAGCACGAGCACCACGAAAAAGGCGATGGGTGACGCGGGCACGGTCGGTCCTCACTCGAAGCGGCGCACGGCCTTCAAATCCAGCGCGGAGTAGACGGTGGCCGTGCCGGGGGCTCGGGTTGGCTCCATCTTCAGGAGTCCGATGCGGCCGTCCTCCGGTTCAACGAACTGCACGCAGACGGGGATGCGCTCATTCTTGGGAGTACGCGCCTCGGTGAGTCGTCCGTAGACCCGCTCTGGACCGACGAGGAGCTGCCCGGAGAACAGGGTTCCCGGCGGCATGCGTCCCCAATGGACCCCCATGCGAACCGTCGTCGTGCCCTCACGGACCTTGATGTTTCTGCCACCATTGCCGGGGCTCAGGTCGAACGTGGTTGAAGGCCGCTCGAGTCCGGGGGCGAAGAGGCCGAGCTGTTCCATGGCCTCAATGGCCCCTGGAGGACAGTCCTCGGGAGGCGGCGTCGGGCGCACCTGGGAACCAGGGCACGCCATCGAAAGGCAGGCCGCGACACCCAGGCCAATCGCCTTGCCAGCGGCTGTGCCCTGGAGGCGCTGCGGCTCGGGCTCGGGGAGCATGCCGGTGTCCTTCTTCATCTTCACGGAGGCCTTCTCCTTGGAATACGTCGCGGGAACGGCGACGGCCGCAAGGGTGGATGCTCCATCGAGCGAGCCTGCGGCCTCGTCAGCTTCCAGTGGCCTCCAGGGTGCCGCCACTTCCTGACCGGGACTCCAGGACGTGGGAACGAACGCGGAACCGCCGGGGGGCGAGCCCACGGTGACATGGGAATGGGGCGCCATCCCGTGACGTGCGGCAGGAGGGGAGGAGGGCATCAGTCCGCGCGCGAGCACCAGTCCGCCCACAATCAAGACCACCAGGAGCGCCATCCAGGCCGCCACGCGCAGGGCCTTGGAATGACCGGCGCGTGCCGCGGGCGGCGGCTCGAACGGGATGGCCACCGCGTTTGCATCGGATTCGTACGCGTCCCCACCTCGTGGCGGACGAGGCCCGCGACGAGGCCGGGCCTTGCGCCGCTTCAGCCACTGCGCCAGCTCGTCTTCGACCGCTTGCGGCGCCTCCGCGAGCGTGGTGGCGGTGTCCGCGCCATGGGTGTCACAGAGCTTCACGTCCCAGGCTTCGTCCGCCTGGGCGAGCAGGGACTCCAGCTCCGCGCACAGCGTGTCGGCGTCGGGGTGTCGCTCCTCGGGCGTCTTGGCCAGCAGGCGCATGCACACGTCGCCGAGGGCCCCGGGGACGCGCGGGTTGAGCGCCTGGGGCGGTCTGGGGGCGCGGTTGAGCACGGCCTCCACGCCCTCGGCCTCGTCCGGCAGGAAGGGCTGCCTGCCCGTCAGGAGCCAATAGAGCACGACGCCCAGCGCGTACAGGTCATCCGAGGGGCCGGGCTGGTAGGAGCGGCCACGCTCGTCGCCGTGCTCCTGCTGGAAGCGCCAGGCCTCGGGCGCGCGGTACTCCAGGGTGCCCGGCGGGAGCACGCCGCCGGTGATGCTGGGGGCGCTCTCGTACCCGCCCGCGCCGAAGTCCACCACCACCGCCTCGCCGTCCGAGTCGCGCACGACGACGTTGCTCTCCTTCAAGTCCCGGTGCACCACCTTCGCCCGGTGCGCGGCGCCCAGCCCGCGCGCCACACCGAGCACCTTGCGCACCACCTCACGGGCCGAGGGGTTCTCCTCCGTGGCCCACACGTCCAGGCGGCGCCCCTCCACGTAGTCCATGACGATGAAGAAGGACTGGGGCGCCTCGTCCGGCCACTGGCCGTGTCCACGGATGCGCACCAGGTTGGCGTGCTTGAGCCGCAGGAGGATGGCCACCTCGCGCTCCGCCCACTCGGCCAGCCCCCAGAGCGGGATGAGCTTGAGCGCGGAGCTCCGCTCTCCACGCCGAGCGCGGTACACGGCGCCGAAGCCCCCGGCCCCCAGCCGCTCCTCCACCAGGTACCCGCCAATGTCCGTGCCCGGGGGCACGACGGGATGCAGACGCGGGCTCACGAGACCTCTCCTTCGGCGGGGCGTACGGGCTCGGCGTTCCTGGACATGCGCTCAACGGGCAATGGAACTCGTGAGGGTTCCCCCCGCGAAGCAGCGCGGGAGGGGCATAGACCTTGGACGGATACCATGGTTGAACCTGTTGAGGTATATGCTCGGAGTGCCGTCCCCGCGGCATTCTCCTCTTTTCCCAGGTCTCTTCATGTACGCGAAGCTCTCCCAGCGGATTGGAACCCAGGTCCGCGCCGCCCGGCATCGAGTGGGCCTGTCGCAGGCCCAGGTGGCCGAGGCTATCCACGTGCCGACGCTGGTGCTCAGTCGCCTGGAGCGCGGCAGGTTGTTGCCCAGCCTCCCCACGCTGGTGGACCTGTGCGGCGTCCTTCGTGTCTCCGTGGACCTCCTCCTGAGCGGCGAGGGCCTGGCGTTTCCCGCGCCCGAGGGGGCCGGCCGGTAGGTGGGGCGGCGCTGTGTGACAGGGGCTCGTCGCGCATCGACACGGCCGCCAAGATGCGGCAGGAAGGGCGTTCCCGAGTCGCGAGCCTCCTGCCCGCGGCAGACGGGGTCCTCGGTGTTCCTGGTACCTCGACGCATGAACGAAGAACTGGCGACCCGCATTGGAAGTGCCGCCCGAGAGGCCCGGACGCAGCTCGGGCTCACGCAGGCGGAAGTGGCCGAGAAGCTGGGCCTGGCGCACATGGTCTACAGCCGCCTGGAGCGCGGGAAGATGCTGCCCAGCGTGCAGACGCTGCTGCGGATGTGCGCGGTGCTGCGCATCGGCTCGGACGAGCTGCTGGGGCTCGCGGACGCGGAGGAGGGGAAGGGGGCGCGAGGCCCGGGCGGAGCGCCCAGGCTGCGGCAGCTCACCGGCCTCGCGCGAAAGATGGACGAGGAGCAACTCGACGCCCTCGTGAAGGTGGCCCAGGTGCTGCTGCGTTGAAGCGTCGCCCGGCCGCCCGTGCTCACTTCGAGTTCGGCGCGAGCGTCGCTTCGTCTGCGTCCAGTCCCTCGGGGAAGATTCCCGCTTCGTCCAGCTCCACCCGGTCGCGCAGGACGGAGGCGTCCGACAGCATCCGTGCCAGCTCCTCAGCCGCCTCCTTCCGTCCGAAGGGCTGGGCCTGTGCCGCGAGCGCCGCCCGCAGGGCATCGCGCAGCTCGGCGGCCGAGGTGTAGCGCTCGGAGGGCTTGCGCTGGAGGGCCTTGTGGATGATGGCCTTGAGCGCGTCCGGCAGGCCCGCCATCGCGTGCTCCACGTCCTCGGAGCGGTAGCGGCTGACGAGCGCGATCATCTGCGTGAGGGGCACGGAGGGCACCTCCTCCGTCTTCACGTCCAGGGCGGCGATGGGGGCCTGCGCGTCCTCCAGGTCGAAGAGGTGCTTGCACGTCAGCATCTCCATGAGGACGAGGCCCAGGGAGAAGATATCGGACCGGCCATCCATGGGCTTGCGGAGCAGGTACTCGGGCGAGGCGTACGCCACGTCGCCCTTGAGCAGGAGGCCCGGGGTCTCCTCCCGGCCCACCATGAGCGAGTAGGCGGCGCCGAAGTCCGTCACCTTCACCTCGCCACTCCGGGCCACGCGGATGTTCCGAGGAGCGACGTCGCGGTGGATGATGCCCAGCGGCCGGTTCTCCGAATCCCTCAGCGTGTGCGAGTGGTGGAGGGCGTCGGCAATCTCGGCGGCGATGTAGAGGGCGAAGGGCGCGCAGAGCGGCCGCTCACGCATGGTGGCGAGGCTGATGACGGTGTCCAGCGTGGGGCCGTCCACGTACTCCGCGATGATGTGCGGCCTGTCGGCGTGGATTTTCAGGTGATGGACCTGGGCGATGGCCGGGTGGTGGAGCCGGAAGGCGAGCTGGACCTCCTCGATGAGCCGCTGGCAGCGCTCGAAGGATGCGGGGTTGCGCAGGCGTTTGATGGTGACATGCCCGGCGAGGCCATGGGGGAGGTGACGCTCGGCCAGGAGCACCACCTCGCCATTGCCCCGCCGCTCCAGCGTGCGGAGTGCCGCGTAGGTGGTGGTGTCGATGGTGAACCGGAGCCCGGGTCGGGCGCGCTCCAGGTCGGAGCTGTTCTCCGGCGTCGGGTCCTCGAACTTCGTTTCGTGGGTCGGCGTGCTGTCATCGGTCATGGGCGGCCTCCTGGTGGGGTTGAGACGCGCGGCGGGCGCTGGCACGGGCATCCCGGCGCTCTGATTGGCCATGGCTGCGGCAGTCGGGCTCGGTGGCTGTCGCGGTCATGGGTCTACTATTTATAGACCCTTCAGGTATTGAAATCGCTCCCAGGGACTCGGCGCTACGCCAATGGGCCGAAGACGGTGCCGAGGGGCGCCAGGGCCCTTCACGCTCGGCTGCCGAAAGGACACGGAGGAGATACTCCCTGCCAAAGGGGCTACATTCTGACTTTTCTTGGATGTCGGGGATGGGTGGTAGTCAGGAGGCTCCTGTTCCGGAGGTCTCCATGACATCCAGGCTGCTGTTCCCGGAAGGCATAGGTGCGCTGTTCCCGGGGGCGTTTGGCTCTGTGGGCTTGGGATGGACCATGCGCGCTGACTCGCTCCGGGCAATTTGGGTGGGTCTGCTGCTCGTTCTTGCCCTGCTGTCCACAGGCTGCCTGTCACTGACACCACCGCCCGGCCGGGGGATGAACCTCCGTCACGCGCCGCACGAGGCGGCGGCGCCTACCTCGGTTGAGGGGCCAAGCGTTGAGGCTCCGGGTGTCCTCGCCTCAATGCCTGAGTCCGAAACGCCGGAGCGGCTGCATCGGCGACAGGCCTCCCGGGTGGAAGTGACAGGGGTGGGCCTGGACCGCGCGGAGAGGGATGCGCACCAGGGTGCCCTCGCGGCCCAGTTGGCATTTCGCAGCGCCTTTCTCGACGTTTCGGACCCCACCCGCCGCATCGCCGGCGAGTTCTCCAGGCTGAAGGCCCGTTGGCGGGGGATTCGCGTCGGAGACGGCGTTTTCGTCCGCTACGTCGATTTCGGCACCCAGCAGTTGCGGTGGATTGACGCCCACCTCGCCGCCGTCACCCGGCTGGCCAACGCCGCCTCGGAGGTGGAGGACCCGGACATGCAGCTCGCGCTGTTGCGCCTCGCTGGCCCACGGCTTGAGGCCGCCATGACGGGCTCGCTCCTGCTCGCCGTCTGGCTCGACTTTCTCCTCCTCGCTGAAGCCGTGCTCGCCCAGCAGCTCTACAGCGTGGAGAGGATGTTCGCGGATCTGTGGCGCTGGCAGGAGATGCTCAAGCCCGCCATGGCGGCGCTCTCCTCTCTGGAGCCCGGGCAGATGGAGGCCGCGGCGCAAGACGTCCCCGCGCTTGTAGGCCAGCTCTCGGGCGAGCTCGCCGCGACCATCGCGACCGTGCGCAAGGGAGCCGAGAACGTCGCGAAGATGCTGGTGCTCAAGGATGCCATCGAGGCGCTTACCCTGCTTTCGGCGTTGAAGTTCTCGCTGCCCCCGGTGTCTCCGTCCGCTCCCGCCTTGCTCGGCATTGGACTCTCGGTGGGAGGCAACGGCGTGATGATGGGCACGCGAACGGTCGTGTCCGCCGAGTGGGTGGAGATGATGCGCCAGTTGGTGCGCGCAGGCGTCCTCTCCCTGTCCGTCGTCAGTGCCGCCGTGCGGATTCAGGCGGGCCAGGTGATGCTGGCACAGGCGCATGGCGAGTTGCCGCAGGGCGTGCGCGAGGCGTTGGGCGACGGACCCGAAGTGCGTGCCATGCGCGTGACGGGCAAGGCGGGGGCTGGCATGGCCGAGCCACCGCGGCACCACGTCCTGCCAAAAGAGTTCCGCGAATGGTTCGAGAAGCGCGGCTTCACTGGCGACATGGACATTGACCAGTTCTGCGTCAAGCTGGAGCAGGCTCACCACGAGGCCATCCACGGCGGGGGCGACTGGAAGCTGGGACGCACATGGCCCGGTGAATGGAACCGGATGATCATGAGCCGATTGCTTGAGGCCGAGGTGTTGGCCGGACGGATGTTGACGCGAAACGAGAGCCTGGAGATCGTCGCGAAGAATATGAGGGACTATAAGATCCCGATGAACTTCACCCGCTGGAGAGGACGATGAGCGACGAGCGTGCCTGGAAGGGCAACGTGAAGGCACGCCTGTATGAGCGGGTCCGCGAGCACGGCTACGATTCGCTCACCGCCTTTGCCAAGGCGCGTCCTGCCGTCCCGTTGTACTTGCTGGCCGAAGAGCTTGGAAAGGATGACGTTGCAGCAGTGCAAGTATTGAGCGGATTGCTTGGCGAGGCGGAGCAGCGCAAGCAGGTCACACGCTTTGTTCGCGACGTACTTGTGCGCGAGTTGTCCGAAGGTCTCCCCAACGGCTGGCCGGCCGTGTTGAATGACGCCAACCGCTTCGAAGTCGCCAAGGCGCTCAGTTCGTGGATTGCCTACACCCCAGATACTCATCAGGACAGAGCAAGACAGGTCAGCGCAGCGCTCCTCGCCAAGCCACCACCGCCCGGCTGGCGTCCGCTCGCCCCCGACGACGAGCTGCTGCTCACGCTCCTGCCGGACGAAGAGGTCTGGACTTCGTCTCCGGGAGAGGTCGATGAGTGACGGAGGTGCCTGGCGGGGGAGCATCAGGGCGCGCCTGTATGAGCGGGTCCGCGAGCGCGGTTACGATTCGCTCATTGCCTTCGCCGAGGCACGCCCTGCCGTCTCGCTGTACGTACTGGCCGATGAGCTTGGCAAGGGCGACGTCGCTGCGGTGCAGGTGTTCAGTGGATTGCTCGCCGAGGCAGCGCGGCACAAGCAGGTCACGCGGTTAGTGCGCGATGTGCTCGTACGAGAACTCGCCGAGAGCCTCCCCGAAGGCTGGCCGGCTGTGATGGACGACGCCAACCGTTTCAAGGTCGCTGAATCGCTCGGCTCTTGGTTTGCCTACACCCTAGAAACTCACCAAGCGCGCGCCGATCAGATCATGGCAGCGCTCCGTGCCACGCCACCGTCCCCCGGCTGGCGCCCGCTCCGTCCCGACGACGAGCTGCTGCTCACGCTCCTGCCGGACGAAGAAGTCTGAACCCCCCGGAACCCCCTCCGGACCAACTACACACGATTCGGGACTTGACCGACGGTACCGGCCCCCTGTGTCAGGGAAGATGTCGCCTCGGCTGGCCTGCCGGAAGGACACCATCGTTTGCCCGTGGTCGGCCCACCTTCTTCTTGGGCCTCGGTGGCGGACGCAGAGGGGCGATACTCTGTCAGAATGCATAGGGTCCAAGTTCTTGGACCATGCCCCTAAACCTGGGGATGGTCCTTGCCAACAGCCAGTTCAGTCCCGATTTTCGAGAGGGGCTATTGGCTCTCTTGAGCGGTCGAATGCGCTAGATACGGACTTCCGAATACTTGTCTTTCGACAGTGAGAAGCTCGAAGTCCAAGTGCTGGGTTTGTGATGGCCAGTTTTCGGGCTTGTCGCTAACTGCGACAATGTAGCCTGCAGGTTCAATCCAGTTTAATCCGTCTTCGGTTTCTATGGGCTGAACACTCATGCGACCCTGGTTGTAATGGGAGGGATCGTGTGTGAGCCTGACATTTATCTCAAAGTGGCTTTTCTTAAGTGGCTTGCTGGGTTTGGGGGCGTGGGCTTGAATCCAATTACGGATGCGTCGAGGATCTAAGAGTTCATTGGGGGTAAGGTTCATTTCCGCCACTGCAGAATAGTACTCGGATGCGGATGCTTCTGCTTGTTTTCGATCTACCGCGTTACCCCGCGCGAGAAGATATGCAGCCACGGGCTCTAAAGTTCCCCAGGAGAGAAGTTCTTTTAGCCAGAATGCGATCCACGGCAAGCCACTGCGTGGCCAGTCGGAAATCTCAAGGGGGCGGATTGGCATTGAGCCATCACCTGCATCTAGCAAGAGTCCTAGGCTGCTTCCGATGCCCCAGTTAGAGCGATATAGGAAGTTTCGGGACGCGTAGTCAAACCAGTTTGGCAGTTCTTTGGGGCTGGGCTGTTTCGAAAGAGTGTCTTTTGCGAGCCACCACTGGAGGACCTTTTGCCAGTCGGTGAATTCTGATCTTTTCGAGCCAAATTTCTTCGAAATGTAGAACGAAGGTACTTCTGATACGAGGTTGACTATTTTGGCGACGAACTCAAAGCGAAGGTTTGATGGCCAGATGGCGTAATCGGAGCCGTCTAGAAGTGCTGAACGAAGATCTTCAGTTTTCTCGATCAGAGCCAGCGCTGAGCGCGGAGGTAAGCTGCTTTTGTATATCCGACGCCTGATGTCGGTGGAGGGGTAAAATTTTTTAAGTGACAGTCCCCGTGTCAGCCATGCTGAGCGCAGTCTGTCTTCTTCAGTTGTACAGGCGTGGGCATATGTTTTCTGCCAAATGCGGGCGAGCTCGTCTTCGAGTTCAGTATCGGATAGTTCTCCGTTTTTGATTTGCTCCACTTCTTCGATTGTTGACAAGATGAAATTGTCAAGCGCATCTAGCCGTATGGTGGCGGCGTTTTCTGAGCTTTGGGTTGCCGTCATCTCGAGCCACTCTTCAAATTCATCTTGAGTGCCGTCTGGCGAGATGTCGCTCCAGGCGTCCCATATGGCTAATATTAAATTGAATAGTGGGCTTGATGCGTCTTCTTGTTCGTTGAGTGCTGCGTTGTCTGTTACTTCCTTGAGTTCATGTACCAGTGTGTCAAATCCTTGCCGCTGGCGATTAGCTTTTTCATTGTCCGCCATCTGGACGGCGAGAGCATGCCCTTCAGTGGAAACCCCTGGTCGCCCTGCGCGCCCAATTAGGTTGCTGAACTCCTGTACTGTGAATGCGTCGTTTGCACGGAATACGCTGGGTAGCAGTAGGTAGTTGACGGAGATGTTTACTCCCTCCGAAAGGGTTGAAGTCGCAATGATGATTTTTACAAGGCCAGAGTCGATTACTTGTTTTAAGCGACGCGAGACAAGCGGAGGGAGTTTGCCGTGGTGAACTGCTATCCCACGGACTAGTAGTTTGTACTCTATTGAGTCCGCCGAAAAGTAGTCCGCAACGGATGCGAGACAATTTGCCCACGTGTCAGTTGCTGGTGGTGTTGGAAAGTAGTCGGGGAGGTGAGTGTTCCATGAGTCTAGGTGTTCTAAGCAGTCTTCCGCGAATGGTGTAATGTGTTGAGTTAACGAGATAAGTACCGTGGGTCTGGTGTCGTCAGAACGGCGCGCTGCGAGGTGTAGTGCTGCCCATAGTGTTGGGCCGCGTAGCCGCTTTTCTGGCCCAAGGCTGTCCTGTACTTCGTTGGGTAATGGGGGGAACGGTGCAGGAATAAATGGCTTCTCGTATGTCCGTCCGTTCTTGAAACGCAATGAACGTCCATCCATGAGTTCGTAGGTAATACGAAAAACTCCGGTGGGACTTACTTCTAGACGGCCAAGCATTTGCCTGGTGCTTCTGTAGTCTGAACGAGTCGGTACGGAGTCTCGATTGGTTGTAACCCAACGGGCTAAGGCGGGAGCTGCATTAGCGGCAACGGCGGATAGGGCTACTATGCGAAAATTATAGGCATCTTGGGCTCGTAAGAGTCGCGTGCCGAGTAGTTCAAGGCGGAATGAACGAGATGTTCCGTCTTCAAGTGAGGAAGCATTGCTTCTCTCAAAATCCACCATATGTGCTTCGTCTATGACTACTAGTCGAACACGGTGGAGAAAAAGAATGCCGAGATACCGAAGCAGGGCGTCTGCTTTTTCGAATGTGCATATCAAGACCGTAGGTCGGTCGCTATCAATCCATGCGTCGGTAGGTCCCCAGTCAATTCCGCCATATAGCCCCGTAACGATGACTGGATCTTGAGCGACGCTGCGAAGATCCTGCTCAAGACGAGACTCAACTTCAGCGGCAAGTGCCCGGGATGGGACTAAGTATAGGACGAGATTTCCGGATTGGCGTTGGTCGTCGCTAGGAGCAGTTGCGGGGGCGGTGAATAGGGATTTGATTGCGGCAAGGGTGGCGATTGTGGTCTTGCCTGAGCCTGTTGGTGTGCATAGAATAAAAGAGTCGTCTGTACGGAGGTTTTCGATTCCTTTTGCTTGTGAAGGCCACACAAGGGCGCGACAGTTTGTAAAAGAGGCTCGTGCAAACTGAGAAAGAGCAGAGGCTGCGAGCTCGTGTGAATTCGTTGAGATGTTATCTATTTGCGTCCAAAGAGATGTTTCGATGTACTTGTGCGAGATCTCTGCTGTTAGTCGGGCGAGGATCCATGAGTAAGGGTCATTGCTGTGTAGAAATCCGCTCGCGAGTTTATCGAGTTTGTCGAGAGCACGGGCGACTCTTTCTTCGCGGCCTGTGCGGAGGTGCTCGCAAATCAGTCCAATGCACATTACGGTGTGTTGGATGGCTAGGTCGGAAAGGTGGCCATCTGTTCCGTCCGTGCCGGTTTCCTGACGTGAGCAGCCTGCCCAGTAGGATTTGATTGCTTTGATTGTTCCTGGGAAGTTGGCTCTGAGGTATTCGCGTAGAATTTCAGACGTCGGGTCGCCAGTTGGGATTTGGCGAATGTGTCCGTGCGCGAGCGCTGGGTACCCTGCGAGTTGATATGCTGCCGCTGAGAGAAAATGAAGTGGTTGGCCTGCTCGTCTAAGGTCGCGCTGTGACAACCACTCAAGGATTTCTCCTGCGCGTTTCATTCCAGAACGCCATCTTTCGGACTTGTCGGCCTTTTTTTCAATTAGCGCTGCCTGAATCAAAAGCAGTGCCTCGTCCAATGAAGCTGAAATGTCGTTTGAGGTGAACTTAGAGAGCCCTAATCGCCCCATTTGCAGGCGAGCGCTCTGGCTGTATAGTTTTGCTTGTGATTCTGTTAGCGCGGGGGTGGCAAGTTGAACTCGAGCGATTCTGGCTATTCGAAGGGTCTCGGGAGTTGTCATTTGGCTGCGATTCGGTAGATGGTGTTTATGGTTTTCGTGAGGTCTCTTATGTGGAATTCCATCCCCTCGAGTTTGTGGTTTGCGCTGTACGACGAGTGAGGTGCGTCTGCTGCCATCCAGGTTGGTTTGGGGGGGCGAATTGGTTTGTTTTCGCAGACATATGTGACGCTGTTGAGTCTAGTTGCGTTCTTGTGTCCTTCGTACCTGAACTTCAATAGGGCCTCGCGCCATCCTTGGGCTTGGGCGTTGTCGTATTCTGAGAGTAGCTCGATTAGTTCACGGATGCTGTCGGGTATTTGTGGTGTGGTTGCGATTTTTGCATGGGCATCGGAGAGAGTAGTGGCGCTGTGCTTTGTTAGGCATTTGGCCTCGATTGCGAGTACGTGAGTGATTAGGCCGGTGTCATCGCGTATAAATGCAAGACCGTCATCGCCAGTTCTCCCGGGGCGCATTTCCTTTGAGTTGTTGGGATCGTATGTTTCGCCTGCGCGCAATTTTTGGTTGATGCGTTCGAGGTGTTGAAATTCGACATCGTGAAATCGAAATAGAAAAGCCGGCACTTGCCAGTCTGTTCGTCCGTGTGCGCCCCAGTGCTCGATGGCGATGATTCCGAGTGTCTCGCCCAAGTATCCTTGTAGCGTGACTTGGTGGAGAAGGGCAGGGTAGTTGGCGGCGGGGTCTTGGGGCGTATCTTTGAATGGAGAAAGAGTGTCTGTAAAGCCGCGACGTAGTCGCTGGCGAGCGTCATTTAGGGCTTCGTCTACGTATAGTCTTAGTTCGGATTCTATGTTTTTGAAAGCTGCGGGATCTTCGTCCCATAGGCGAAGCGAGTAGTTGTTGTTTGTTGAGTTGAAGGTTTTTTCTGCTAGCCATGTGTTGAGATTTGAGAGTGTAATTCGCCGGGTTCGAATCATGATGTGGCAGTGTTTGTTGCGCTGTTGATGCGTGGGTTGAGGACTGCACTTGCTTGCTGTAGATGGGAACCTGTCGTGAAGGGGGCTTGGCTAGTTTGGGTCAAGGTTGGGGAGGAGTTCAACCACTCAGGAACACGCCTTGTGCTGTGCGTGAGTGGTGCCGGGGAGCGATCTGTGCGATGGGGGAGAGCCCTTGTTGTCAAGGCTGGTTTGCCCAGACCGGTGCTTCACTGATGAGGCATGCGGTCGGTTTAGACCTCAGACTGACAGACGTGCTGTAGTAACGCACAGTTGGCGCCATCTGTTGAACGTGCCTGGGTGGAGGATGGCAGCTCTGATGCTCTTGCTGTGGACCGCAATCCCTCGGAGGAATTGGCGGTAGGGCACGGGAATCGAACTCGCCAGGGACGCCTCTCGGCGGCCCTCACCGGTTTTGAAGGCGAGGGAGGCAGTCTTGGGCCACAGAGGGAAAACGTCCCCATCAAGGACTTGGAAGGTGCGCGCTAACGACGCACTAACGACCGAGGTCCAGAATGGGAGCAGCACCAAGGAGGGTGGGCAAGTGGGTAGGTGGGCGAGTTCGTGAGGCTCGGGGTAGGTTGGTGTGGGTGATAGAGAGGCAGCGCCGAGTCGTGGCCCTCGACGTCGCCAGCGAGCGGGAGGCACTCGCTGAACTAGCGCTATGGGAGCGCGCCCCGGACGAATACCGCACGAGGCGGCAAGCGGCAGCGGAGAACGCTCCCGTCGTCATTGATGAGGAAACGCTGGCTGGGCTCATGCGGCATTTCACAGAGAAGGGACTGTCCCAAGACTACAAGAGGGACGTCCGAAACTACCTCGCTGCTTGGGGCGATGCTCTGGGGAGACGTGACCTTCGAAAGGTTCAACTCCGGGAGTTGCGGAAACTCTTGTCCCAGTGGGGGACTGCCCGAAAGAGCCGCATTGAAGTTGCCCCGGTTTCGTGGAGTTCCACCCGCTGTGCGAAAAGGGTCCCACGATGCCGAAGTCACGTCCCCCATACCCGCCGGAGTTCCGTGAGCGGGTGGTCGAGCTGTTGAAAGCCGGCCGCTCCGGAAAAAGCCTCGCACGAGAGTTCGGCTGCACCGAGCAGAGCATCCGCAACTGGAAGAAGCAGTTGGAGGGTCGTGGCAGTAGCGCTCCCAGCAGCAACGGCGAGAGCAGGCCAGCTCCGAGGGCGAGCAGGGCCGCCTCGGACGAGCGCGCCGAACTCGAGCGGCTGCGGCGCGAGGTGCGGGTGCTGCGTGAGGAGCGTGACATCCTAAAAAAGCTGCGGCCTGGTTCGCGCAGGAATCCGTGGCGACGCCCAAGCGGCGTACCGACTCGTGAAGGCGAACCAGGCCGTCCACAGCATCACGACGCTCTGCCGTGTCCTGGAGGTGTCCGAGAGCGGCTACCACGCATGGCGGACGCGCCTTCCCTCGAAGCGCGCGGTCGCGGACGCGGGCCTCAGCAAGCGCATTCGCGCCATCCACGCGATGAGCGACGGCACCTACGGCGTGCCGCGCATCCACGCCGAACTCGCGGCAGAGGGCGTGCACATCGGCCGCAAGCGTGTCGCCCGTCTCATGCGGGCAGCGCACCTTGAGGGCGTCAGTCGCCGCAGGTGGTGCGTCACCACGACGCGCGACGAGCGCGCACGCCCTGCGCCCGACCTGGTCGACCGGAAATTCGTAGCCCCTGGACCCGACCACCTCTGGGTGGCTGACATCACGTACATTCCGACGCACGCCGGTTTCCTCTACCTCGCCGTCGTGCTTGACGCATGGAGCCGTAAAGTCGTCGGCTGGGCCATGGCTGGCCACCTCAAGACGGAGCTCGTCGTGCAGGCACTCGACATGGCTGTGGGGCAGCGTCAGCCCCAAAGCGTCGTGCACCACAGCGACCAAGGGACGCAGTACACCTCGATTGGCTTCGGGCTTCGGTGCAAGGAAGCTGGCGTGCGCCCATCCATGGGCAGCGTCGGCGACGCGTACGACAACGCGATGTGTGAAAGCTTCTTCGCCACGCTCGAGTGCGAACTGCTCGCACGCCGCCGCTTCACGTCTCACGCCGAGGCGCGGATGGCCGTCTTCCGCTTCATCGAGGGCTGGTACAATCCGCTCCGGCGCCACTCCGCGCTCGACTACGAGTCACCCGCTGGTTACGAGAAGAAGCACCGCGCTGCCGCTTGAGGGCGAAAGCGCGGAACGCTCTGCGGAACCGGGGCAACTTCAGTAGAGAACGAACGTCCCAGCGTCGCTGACGCTCCGACTGCTCGCAGTGGCCGGAACGGCTGATCGGCTTGCGCCGGAATGGGGGCTCACCTTCGCCGGAACACGCAACTACCCGAGGATTTGGACTGCACTACTTGGATGGTGCACGGTCGCTTCGAGCATGTCGTCCAGAAGTGGTATGGCCACGCTCATTGCGTCAGGAAGACCCGTTGGTATATCCCCTGATGTACACGTGCTTGCGAACTCGCGGCCTTGTTTCGAGGATGGGTGAGGCGAGACCGCTAGGAAATGTCGGCTGTTGTTGAGTTGTGTGCCGTCTTTTGTGGTCGATCGGTGTCCGGCGTTGAGGGTGTTTTTGAAATGCGATTGATCGCGCTGACAAGATCGGAGATGGTTCCGTCGAGGATTTCGCGAGAGGATGCATCATTTGCTGGGGGGGGAGGGAG